>NZ_JBGFFF010000066.1:0-26339 GCF_056175785.1 Acidovorax sp. LjRoot204 | reverse complement strand
GGCTGGGCCTGACCAGTTTCATGCTGCTGCTGCACGGCGGCATGCTGACGGCCTCACTGCTGGTGCTTGCTGTCCGACACAACCAATGGACGATGGGCCGGCTATGGCAGTCCCTGCGCACCGGAGGGCAGTCCGCATGAAAACCATCTGCCGCCTGATCCACCGTGAGGCGCTGGGCGCCGTCACCTTCGTCACTGTGGGCTTTCTGGCCCTGTTCTTCTTTTTTGACCTGGTGGATGAGCTCCGCTGGGTGGGCCGTGCGGGGGAGGATGGCTACCAGCTATCGCACGCGCTGCTGTTTGTGGTGCTCAGCATTCCCAGCCATCTGTATGAACTGCTGCCCATCACCGTGCTGATCGGCACCATCTTTGTGATGGCCCGCCTGGCCCAAAGCTCGGAGTTCACCATCATGCGCACCAGCGGCATGGGCCCCTGGCGGGCGCTGCGCACCCTGCTCACGCTGGGTGGCGTCTTCGTGCTGCTGACCTTTGCTGTCGGTGACTACCTGGCCCCCCTGACGGACCGCACCGCCCAGCTCATCAAGGTGCGCTACCTGGGGCGACTGACAGCTGGGGCCACGGGCGCATGGCTCAAAGAGCGGCAGGAAGACCACTCCTTTGCCGTCAACGTGCGCGCGCTCACCCCCAATGGCGGCATGCTGGACGTGCGCATCTTCGAGTTTGACGACAAGGGCCGCCTGGCGTCGCAGACGCGGGCCGCGTCAGGGCAGTTCGGCTCGGATGGAGCGTGGACCCTGGAGAAGGTGCAGCGTAGTCACTTTGAACAGCAAAGCGACAAGAACGAGGCCCGCGTGGAGCACCTGGAAAGCCCCTCCCTGCAGTGGCCGACCAAGATCAGTGCCGACATGGTGGCAGCCTCTTTGCTCAAGCCCGACCGCATGGCCACCCTGGACCTCTTTCAGTTCATTCGGCACCTGAACGCCAACGGCCAGTCCGCCCAGAAGTACGAGATCGAGTTCTGGCGCAAGGTGTTCTACCCCTTGAGCTGTCTGGTGATGGTGGTGCTGGCGCTGCCTTTTGCGTACCTGCATTTCCGCTCGGGCGGCATCGCGGGCTACGTGTTCGGCGGCGTGATGGCGGGCATCAGCTTCTTCCTGCTCAACAACGTCTTTGGCTATGCGGGCAACCTGCAAAACTGGTCGCCATGGCTGACAGCGGCGGCGCCCGGCCTGATCTACTCCCTGCTCTCGCTGGCGGCCTTTGGCTGGCTGGTGCTGAGACGCTGACACCCTGACCTCGCCCCGCCCCATGACCCAAGCCATCGTCCTGTTTGCCCACGGGTCCCGAGACCCCCTGTGGCGCGCCCCCATGGAGGCAGTCGCAACACGCATTGCGTCCCAAAGTCCGGGCCGCCGAGCCATCTGCGCCTACCTGGAACTGTGTGAACCGGCCCTGCCGGACGCCGTCCGGCAATTGGTGGCCGATGGGGCCACCGCCGTCACAGTGGTTCCGATGTTTCTGGGCACCGGCAAACACGCCCGGGAGGATTTGCCTCTGCTGGTGCAGGAGCTGCGCACCACCCACCCCGCCGTGCAATTCCACGTCCAGGCCGCCATCGGGGAGGATCCACGCATGACGGCCTTGATGGCAGAGATCGCCTGCGAAAGCCCGCCGCTCTGAAATTTCTGGGATGCGGTTCATTCGCTTAGACGATTGCAGCATAATGATGCAATCCTTTAGGCGATATTCGATATGAATCTGCACCAATTCCGCTTCGTTCAAGAGGCTGCGCGCCGCAACCTCAACCTGACCGAGGCCGCCAAGGCCCTGCATACCTCGCAGCCAGGCGTCTCCAAAGCCATCATCGAGCTGGAAGAAGAACTGGGCGTGGACATCTTCGCCCGACACGGCAAACGCCTCAAGCGCATCACCGAGCCCGGCCAGCATGTGCTCAAAAGCATCGAAKTSATCATGCGCGAGGTSGGYAACCTSAAGCGCATTGGCGAGCAGTTCAGCGCGCAAGACAGCGGAACCCTCAGCATCGCCACCACCCACACCCAGGCGCGCTAYGTGCTGCCGGTGCCTGTGGCCCGCCTGCGCGAGGCCTACCCCAAGGTCAACGTGAGCCTGCACCAGGCCACGCCGCACGAAGTGGCCCGCATGATCATCGACGAGGTGGCCGAGATCGGCATGGCCACCGAATCCCTGGCCGACTACCCCGAACTCGTCACCCTGCCCTGCTACGAATGGCAGCACGTGCTGGTGGTGCCCAACGACCACCCTCTGGCGCAAAAGGAACGCATCGGTCTGGACGACCTCGCGCACGAAGCGCTGATCACCTACCACCCCTCCTTCACCGGGCGCGGCAAGATCGACCACGCCTTCGCAGCGCGCAAGCTCACGCCCCGCATCGTGCTCGAAGCCATCGACTCTGACGTGATCAAGACCTAYGTGCGCCTGGGCCTGGGCRTSGGCATCGTGGCCGAGATGGCSRTGCGCGACGACCCGGTGGGCGACCTGGCCGTGCGCCCCGTGGGACACCTGTTCGGCCAGAGCGTGGCCCGCGTGGCCTTCAAGCGCRGCGCCTACCTGCGCAACTTYGTCTWCAAGTTTGCCGAGCTGCTCAGCGACCGCCTGAGCCGCGAGCTGATTGCCCGTGCGATGACGGGCCATGTCAACGACTACGAGCTGTGACCTCCGTTCAGCCCGAGAAGCACCCTGAACCCTTCCAGAATTCCCCCGTTTTCCAAGCTGCTGCGCCATGACCTCCACCACCGCCCGCACACCCGCCTTCCCCAGCAAGCTGCCCAACGTCGGCACCACCATCTTCACCGTGATGTCGGCGCTGGCCACCGAACACAAGGCGGTGAACCTGGGCCAGGGCTTTCCTGACTTTGAATGCGCGCCCGAGCTGGTGAACGCCGTCACCGCCGCCATGCAAGCCGGCCACAACCAGTACCCGCCAATGACCGGTGTGCCCGCCCTGCGCGAAGCCGTGGCCCGCAAGATCGAGGCACTGCATGGCCGCGCCTACAACCCCAACACCGAAATCACCATCACCGCCGGTGCCACGCAGGCCATCATCACCGCCATCCTGGCCATCGTGCACGCGGGTGACGAGGTGATCGTGCTCGACCCGTGCTACGACAGCTACGTGCCGAACATCGAGCTGGCCGGTGGCAAGGCCGTACGCGTACCGCTCACGCCCGGCACCTTCCGCCCTGACTTTGCCAAGATCAGCGCGGCCATCACGCCCCGCACCCGCGCCATCCTCGTCAACAGCCCGCACAACCCCAGCGCCACCATCTGGACGGCCGAGGAAATGCGCCAGCTGGAAGACCTGCTCGCCCCCACCGACATCCTGYTCATTAGCGACGAGGTGTACGAACACATGGTGTTCGACGGTGTCGAGCACCAGAGCGCCGCGCGTTTTCCCGGCCTCGCCGCGCGTGCCTTCATCGTGTCGAGCTTTGGCAAGACCTTCCATGTCACCGGCTGGAAGGTCGGCACCGTGGCCGCCCCTGCCGCACTGACGGCCGAGTTCCGCAAGGTGCACCAGTTCAATGTGTTCACCGTCAACACCCCCGTGCAGCACGGCCTGGCCGCCTACCTGCAAGACCCCACGCCCTACCTGCAGCTGCCCGCGTTCTACCAGGCCAAGCGCGACCTGTTCCGCGAGGGCTTGGCAGGCTCGCGCTTCAAGCTGCTGCCCAGCACGGGCAGCTACTTCCAGTGCGTGGACATCTCGGCGATCAGTGATTTGAACGAGGCTGATTTCTGCCAGTGGCTCACCCGCGAGGTGGGCGTGGCGGCGATTCCGTTGTCGGCGTTTTATGGCGACGGGTTTGACCAGCGTGTGGTGCGGTTCTGCTTCGCCAAGAAGGATGAGACGCTGCGGGCRGCGCTGGAGCGGCTGCGCAAGCTGTGATCCGCAGGGCCCTCCAGGGCTCTTACTTCGTCTGCCGCGCCAGCCACACCCCCGCAGCCGCCAGCGCCATCCCCGCCAGCGCCCAGCCGCTGAGCGTCTCGCCAAACATCGCCCAGGCGATCAGCGCTGTGGTGGGCGGGGTCAGGTAGAACAGGCTGGCCACATTGACCGCGCCGCCCCGGCGGATGAGCAGGTTCAACAGGCTCACGGCCCCCAGTGAGAGCACAAGCACCAGCCAGCCCAGCGCAAACACAAACTCGCCGGTCCACGATATGGCCATGGATTCGGTGGCGTAGGCGACGGCGGCCATGGCCACCGCACAGGGCAGGTACTGAATGACCGAGCCCGTGCGCAAGTCGAACGAGGGGCAAAACCGCTTCTGGTACAGCGTGCCCGCCGTGATGCCCAGCAGCGCGACCACCGCCGGCAGCAGCATGCCCAGCAAAGCACTCGCCGGCACGGTAGCCACCTTGCCGGCCACTACCAGCGCCACGCCGGTGAAGCCCAGGGCCAGGCCCGCCCATTGGGCTGACCGCACCTTCTCGCCCAGCAAAGCCCCGGCCACCAGGGCTGTCAGCAGCGGCTGCAAGCCCACCACCAGCGCTGTAATGCCCGACGGCAGCCCGTGCCCGATGGCCATGAACACCCCGCCCAGGTACACACCGTGCACCAGCAAGCCCGACACCCCGATGTGCAGCCAGGCCCTGCCCGAAGGAGGCCACGGCGCACGCGCCACGGCGACAACCGCGAGCATGAGCACGATGACGATGGCAAACCGCAGCGCCAGAAAGGTCAGCGGCTCCACATACGGCAGCCCCAGCTTGGCGCCGATAAATCCGGTGCTCCAGAGCGCCACAAACAGCAGGGGGACGAGGGAATCGAGCGGATTGGAAGCGCTGGGGCGGAGCGGTGTGGCCTGGGTCATGGAGAACAGAAGCGTGATGCAGGGTGGGGATGATCGCAGCTTGCGAGCGCTTTTGCTGCAGGCCAATGTGAGCGTTCTCTAATGACCCGTTGGAAGAAGGGACAGACCTCAAGGGGCGCCACACCTGCCGAGCGTGCTGACGCCCGCAACCAGTGCGAGAACCGGCAAACCCGCGCTACAGGGCAAAACTTTGAATAGAAATGGTCTGTAGCGCTTGAATATCATGCGCGTATAGCTATAAATTCAATAGCAAATTGCCATACATCTTTCTGCCAACCAAGCCTGGCGCCCGCGCATCTTGATGCGATCTTGATACCCCACACCGCACTCTTGCGCCCATCTTGATGCGGCCGTTCCTAGCATCGGTCCATGTCTCAAGGAGGACGCTATGGACTGGATATTGATGGCGGTGGGAGGCCTGCTCTGGCTGGCCGTCTATGGCTTGGCCAAGGGTTGCGCGCTGCTGCAACGCCAAGCACAAGGGGGGCGGTCATGACCAGCGGCTGGATGATTCTGGCGGCCGTGCTCGCCGCTGCGCTTTTGGTGTACCTGATCGCCGTGCTGCTGCGGCCGGAGGACTTTTCATGAGCACCGGTGCCTGGCTGCAATTGGCAGTGTTTATCGCACTGCTGCTGGCGCTGGCATGGCCGCTGGCGCGTTGGATTGATACCGTGATGGCAGGCCGCTTTACCTTAGGGCGGCGGCTGGAGGGGCCGCTGTTCAAACTGGCTGGCGTGCGGCCCAACGAAGAAACTGGCTGGCTGCGCTACGCGCTGGGCCTGCTGGTGTTCAACGGCCTGGGCGTGCTGGCCGTGTATGCGCTGCAGCGCTGGCAGGCGGTGTTGCCCCTCAACCCGCAAGGCATGGCTGCCGTGTCGCCGGACTCGGCCTTCAACACGGCCGTCAGCTTTGTCACCAACACCAACTGGCAAGGCTATGGTGGCGAGAGCACCATGAGCTACCTCACGCAGATGCTGGCGCTGACGGTGCAGAACTTTCTGTCTGCCGCCACGGGCCWGGTGGTCGCCATTGCGCTGGTGCGTGGTTTTGCAAGGCACTCTGCACAATCCATCGGCAATGTGTGGGCCGACCTGACCCGCGCCACGCTATGGGTGCTGCTGCCCCTGTCGCTGGTGTTGGCCGTGGTGTTTGCAGGCCAAGGGGTGATTCAGAACCTGTCGTCCTATACCGAGGTACAGACGCTGGAGCCCGTGCACTACGACGCCCCCAAGCTCGATAGCGCAGGCCATCCCGTGCTCGACGCACAAGGCGCTCCGGTCACCGAGCCCGCCACACAAACCACCCAGACGCTGGCCATGGGCCCCGTGGCCTCGCAGTTGGCCATCAAGATGCTGGGCACCAACGGYGGCGGCTTCTTCAACGCCAACTCGGCSCACCCGTTCGAGAACCCCTCGGCCGCGAGCAACCTGTTGCAGATGCTGGCGATCTTCCTGATCCCCGCCGCGCTGTGCCTGGTGTTTGGCCGCATGGTGGGCGATGAGCGCCAGGGCTGGACGATTCTGGCAACGATGAGTCTGCTCTTCGTGGTCGCAGTAGTAGCAGCCACCGCCTTCGAGCAGCAGGGCAACCCGCTGCTTTCATCGCTGGGTGTGGACCAGGCCGCCAGCGCCCTGCAGGCAGGCGGCAATATGGAAGGCAAGGAAACGCGCTTTGGCATCGCCACCTCGGCCCTGTTCGCCGTCATCACCACGGCGGCCAGCTGCGGCGCGGTGATTGCGATGCATGACAGCTTCACACCCCTSGGCGGCATGGTGCCCATGGCGCTGATGCAGMTGGGCGAGGTGGTGTTTGGCGGTGTCGGCTCGGGCCTGTACGGCATGCTGGTGTTCGCCATCATGGCCGTGTTCATCGCCGGGCTGATGATTGGCCGCACACCCGAGTACCTGGGCAAGAAGATCGAGACGCATGAGATGAAGCTCGTCTCCATCGCCATCCTAGTCACGCCGTTGCTCGTATTGCTAGGTACCGCCGTGGCGGTGATGAGCGAGGCAGGCCGCGCAGGCCTCTCCAACCCCGGCGCACACGGCTTCAGCCAGGTGCTGTACGCGCTGTCTTCTGCCGCCAACAACAACGGCAGCGCCTTCGCAGGCCTGTCGGCCAACACCCCCTTCTACAACGTGCTGCTGGCCGTGGCCATGTGGCTGGGCCGCTTTGGCGTGATCGTACCGGTGCTGGCCATGGCCGGGTCCCTCGCCGCCAAGAAGCGCGCTACCGCCACCGATGGCACCTTGCCCACCCACGGCCCGCTGTTTGTGGCGCTGCTGGCGGGCGTGGTGCTGCTGGTGGGCTTGCTGAACTATGTGCCCGCCCTCGCGCTGGGCCCGGTGGTAGAGCATCTCGTGCTCACACCCCGTTAAGAAATGGCTGGGAGATTGTGATGACTCGCAAAACATTGACCCTGTTCGACCCCGCCCTGGTACGCCCCGCGCTGCTGGAGGCTTTCAAGAAGCTGGACCCGCGCGTGCAATGGCGCAACCCGGTGATGTTTGTGGTGTACGTGGGCAGCGCCTTCACCACCGCGCTGGCCGCCAGCAAGCCCGAGGGCTTCACCGCTGCCGTGGCGCTGTGGCTGTGGTTCACTGTGCTGTTTGCCAACTTTGCCGAGGCCATGGCCGAAGGCCGCAGCAAGGCCCAGGCGGCCTCGCTGCGCGGCCTCAAAAAGCAGACCTGGGCCAAAAAGCTGGACGGCCAGTTTGACCGCACCACCCCACGCACGGCCATGACCTGGCTGCCGCTGGAGGCCGCCCACCTGCGCAAGGGCGACGTGGTGCTGGTGGAAGCCGGTGACACCATTCCCGCCGACGGCGAGGTGATCGACGGGGTGGCGTCGGTGGACGAAAGTGCCATCACGGGCGAATCGGCCCCGGTGATCCGTGAATCCGGCGGCGACTTCTCGGCCGTGACCGGCGGCACCCGTGTGCTGTCCGACTGGATCGTGGTGCGCGTGGCCGTGAACCCTGGCGAGACCTTTGTCGACCGCATGATCGCCATGGTGGAGAACGCCAAGCGCCACAAGACCCCCAACGAGATCGCCCTGACCATCCTGCTGGTGGCGCTTACCATCGTGTTCCTGGGCGTGGTGGTTACGCTGCTGCCGTTCTCGCTGTTCAGCGTGCAAGCCAGCGGCGCGGGCGAGCCTGTGAGCCTGGTGGTGCTGGTGGCCCTGCTGGTGTGCCTGATCCCCACCACCATTGCAGGCTTGCTCAGCGCCATTGGCGTGGCGGGCATGAGCCGCATGATGCAGGCCAATGTGATCGCCACCTCGGGCCGCGCGGTGGAGGCTGCGGGCGATGTGGACGTGCTGCTGCTGGACAAGACCGGCACCATCACCCTGGGCAACCGGCAAGCCAGCCAGTTCGTGTCTGCGCCCGGGGTGACCGATGCCGCATTGGCCGATGCCGCCCAGCTCGCATCGCTGGCCGACGAAACCCCCGAAGGCCGCAGCATCGTGGTGCTGGCCAAGCAGAAGTTCAACCTGCGCGAGCGTGACCTCTCCAGCCTGCAGGCGGTGTTTGTGCCGTTCACGGCGCAAACCCGCATGAGTGGTGTGGACCTGCCCGGCGCCCGCCTGCTGCGCAAGGGCGCGGCCGACGCCATCCGCAAGCATGTGGAAGCCCTGGGCGGGCGCTTCCCCACCGCCGTACAGACCGCAGTGGACGATGTATCGCGCCGTGGCAGCACCCCGCTGGTGGTGGCCGATGGTGCCCATGTGCTGGGCGTGGTGGAGCTCAAAGACGTTGTCAAGGGCGGCATCAAGGAGCGTTTTGCCGAGCTGCGCCGCATGGGCATCAAGACCGTGATGGTGACGGGCGACAACCGCCTGACGGCCGCCGCGATTGCGGCCGAGGCSGGTGTSGACGACTTTCTGGCCGAGGCCACACCCGAGGCCAAGCTGCAGCTCATCCGCAGCTACCAGGCCAATGGCCAGCTGGTGGCCATGACCGGCGACGGCACCAACGATGCGCCCGCCCTGGCCCAGGCCGACGTGGCAGTGGCCATGAACACCGGCACCCAGGCCGCCAAGGAGGCGGGCAACATGGTAGACCTGGACAGCAACCCCACCAAGCTCATCGAGATCGTGGAGACCGGCAAGCAGATGCTGATGACGCGCGGCTCGCTTACCACCTTCAGCATTGCCAACGACATCGCCAAGTACTTCGCCATCATCCCTGCGGCCTTCGTCACCACCTACCCGCAGCTGTCGGCGCTGAACTTCATGCACCTGGCCAGCCCCTCCTCGGCCATCCTGTCTGCCGTGGTGTTCAACGCTCTGATCATCATCTTTTTGATCCCGCTGGCCTTGAAGGGCGTGGCTTACCGCGCAGTGGGTGCCGCCGCGCTGCTGCGCCGCAACCTGGCTATTTATGGGCTGGGGGGCATGGTGGTGCCGTTCATTGGCATCAAGTTGATTGACATGGTGCTGGCGGCCGCAGGTCTGACCTGAGCTCTTCCCATTYCTAAACACTGCTCCCCGAATCACTGACAAGGAAAATCGTATGCCTATCCGTATCCCCCGCGACGACGTGCCCGCCAGCCCAGGCGGCCTGCTGCGCCCTGCCCTCACGCTGTTCGTCGTGCTGTCCATCGTCACCGGCCTGCTCTACCCGCTGGCCGTGACCGGTGTCGCACAAACGGCCTTCCCGCACCAGGCCAACGGCAGCCTCATCACCCAGGGTGGCAAGGCAGTGGGCTCCGAGCTGATCGGCCAGTCGTTCACCGAGCCTGGCCACTTCTGGGGCCGCCCATCGGCCACAGCGCCCATGCCCTACAACGCATCGGCCTCGGGTGGCTCCAATCTGGGCCCCACCAACCCGGCGCTAGCCGAAGCGGTCAAAGCCCGCATTGAAGCCCTGCGTGCCGCCGACCCGGGCAACACCCGCCCCGTGCCCGTCGACCTGGTCACCGCGTCGGCCAGCGGGCTGGACCCACACATCAGCCCGGCAGCCGCCGCCTACCAGAGCGAACGCGTGGCCCGTGCCAGGGGCCTGCCCGTGGGAYAAGTGCAAGCCTTGGTGCAGCAGCACACCGACACCCCCTTGCTGGGCCTGCTGGGCGAGCCGCGTGTGAACGTTCTGGCCTTGAATCTGGCACTCGATTCGCTATCAAATAAATAGCTATCAGCTCAATTGATATTAGCGCTTGAGGCCTATTCGACATCAAATTGGTGGATACACTGTGCCCATGCAGGATCGCCCCGACCCCGACGCGCTGCTGCAGCGCATCCAGCAAGAGCAGGCCCAGCAGCAGCGCGGGCGGCTCAAGGTGTTTTTTGGCGCCTGCGCCGGGGTGGGCAAGACCTTTGCCATGCTGTCCGCCGCCCGGGCGGCGCAGGCGCAGGGCCTGCCCGTCACCATCGGCGTGGTCGAAACGCATGGCCGCACCGACACCGAGGCGCTGACCGCACACCTGCCGCGCCTGCCGCTGCGCGCCCTGCCCTACAAAGACCGCACCCTGCCCGAGTTTGACCTGGACGCCGCCCTGGCCTGGGGCGCTGCGAACCCCGAGGGCCTGGTGCTGCTGGACGAGCTGGCCCACAGCAATGTGGCCGGATCGCGCCACCCCAAACGCTGGCAAGACGCCGAAGAGCTGCTGGCCGCAGGCATCGACGTGTGGTCCACCATGAACGTGCAGCACCTGGAGAGCCTGAACGACATCGTCAGCGGCATCACCGGCATCCGCGTGTGGGAGACGGTGCCCGACCAGTTTTTTGACGCTGCTGACGAAGTGGTGGTGGTCGACCTGCCGCCCGACGAGCTGCTGGCGCGCCTGAAAGCCGGCAAGGTCTACCTGCCCCAGCAGGCAGAGCGTGCCGCTGCCAACTTCTTTCGCAAAGGCAACTTGCTGGCCCTGCGTGAGCTGGCCCTGCGCCGCACCGCCGACCGCGTGGACGACGAAATGCGCGCCTACCGCCGCGCCAGCAGCACCAGCGCCGAGGCCGTGTGGCCCAACCGCGAGGCCCTGTTGGCCTGCGTGGGCACGGGCGACAACGCCGAAAAGGTGGTGCGCAGCTGCGCCCGCCTGGCCGCCCAGCTCGACCTGCCGTGGCACGCCGTGCATGTGGAAACGCCCGAGCAGCAAGGCCAGTCGGCCACCCTGCACCCGCAGGTGGAGCGCACGCTGAAGATCGCGCAGCAACTGGGCGCCGCCGCCTGCGCCGTGCTGCCCGCAGCCCAGCCCGCCCAGGCCCTGGTGCGCTATGCGCGCGAACACAACCTGGTGCGTGTGGTCATGGGGCGCAGCACCCGGCGCTGGCCGTGGCAGGCCACGCTGGCCGAGCAGATCGGACAAAGTGCCAGCGACCTGGACCTGTTGCAGGTGGGCACACTGCCTGGCCGGGACGCCGCCACAGACCGGAAAGCCCCCCGCACCAGCACCGCAGCCCCCCGCGCTGCATTCTGGCCCGGCTACATCGCCGCCGCCCTGGCCTGCTGCATTGCCGCCGTCATTGCCACACCGCTGGCCAACGTGCTGGAGCTGACCAACATCGTCATGCTGTTTTTGCTGGTGGTGGTGGGGGTGGCGCTGCGCTTTGGTCGCGGCCCGGCCATCATGGCGGCGTTCCTGGGCGTGGGGTTTTTTGACTTCTTCTTTGTGCCGCCCCGCTTCAACTTTGCGGTGAGCGACGCGCAGTACGTCGTCACCTTTGCGGTGATGCTGGTGGTGGCCCTGGTGGTGGGCCAGCTCACCGCCGGGCTCAAGGTGCAGGCCGAGGCCGCCACCGACCGCGAACACCGCGTGCGCAGCCTGTACGACATGGCGCGTGACCTGTCTGCCGCCCTGCTGCCCGAGCAGGTGGCCGAGATTGGCGCACGCTTTATCACGGGCGAGTTCAGCGCAGGCAGCACGCTGGTGGTGGCCGACGATGACAACCGCCTGCAGGTGCTGCCCGGAGGCACCGCCCCCGTGGACATGGCCGTGGCGCAATGGGCATTCGAGCGCGGCGAGCCCGCAGGCCGGGGCACCGACACCTTGCACTCCAGCCCCACGCTGGTGCTGCCGCTCAAGGCGCCCATGCGCATCCGTGGCGTGCTGGTGGTGGCCATGCCCCAAGGAGAGGTGCCTGGGGTGGAACCGCGCCGCCTGCTGCAGACCTGCGCCTCGTTGCTGGCCATCTCGCTGGAACGCATCCACTACATCGACGTGGCACAAAAGAGCACGGTGCAGATCGAGTCCGAGCGGCTGCGCAACTCGCTGCTCTCGGCCATCTCGCACGACCTGCGCACCCCGCTGGCCTCACTGGTCGGCCTGGCCGAATCACTGGCCATGGTGCAGCCGCCCCTGCCTGCCCATCAACAAGAGCTGACCGGCGCGATCCAGCAATCCGCCCAGCGCATGAGCGCACTGGTCAACAACCTGCTGGACATGGCCCGCCTGGAGGCTGGGGCCGTGCAGCTCAACAAGGCCTGGCAGCCGCTGGAAGAAGTGGTGGGCAGCGCCCTGGCCGCCAGCGCCCCGGCCATCGCGGCGCACCGGGTCGAAGTGACTCTGCCCGACGACCTGCCATTGCTGCAGATCGATGCCGTGCTGATSGAGCGCGTGCTGGTCAACCTGMTSGARAACGCCRCCAAGTACACACCCGCAGACACCACCATCCACATCAGCGCGCAGCCCCAAAGCGACGCGGTGGCACTGACCCTCACCGACGAAGGTCCGGGCCTGCCCAAAGGCCGCGAAGAGTTGCTGTTTGAAAAGTTCGAGCGCGGCGCCCGCGAGAGCGCGACGCCCGGTGTGGGCCTGGGGCTGGCGATTTGCCGCGCCATCGTTCAGGCGCATGGTGGCAGCATCCGGGGCGATACGATCTTGAACGCTCAAGGCCAGGCTGCCGGGGCGCGCTTTACGCTGCTGCTGCCACGCGGCACACCGCCCACCGACCTGGGCGATGACGCCGACGCCTGACACCCTTGCATCCATGCCATGCCATGACCGACCTGCCCACGCACATCCTCATCGTTGAAGACGAAGCCGATATCCGCCGCTTTGTGCGCCTGACGCTGGAGACCGAAGGCCACACCGTGCACGAGGCCGCCACCCTGCAGCGCGGCCTGATCGAAGCCGGCACCCGCCGCCCCGACCTGGTGGTGCTGGACCTGGGCCTGCCGGACGGCGATGGCGTGGACTTGATCCGCGACCTGCGCACCTGGTCGGCCATGCCCATCATCGTGCTCTCGGCCCGCAGCGCCGAAGCCAGCAAGATCGCGGCGCTGGATGCCGGCGCCGACGACTACCTCGTCAAGCCCTTTGGCTCGGGCGAGCTGATGGCCCGCGTGCGCGCCCAGCTGYGGCGTAGCCAAAGGACATCCGGCGCCGAAGCCACACCCGTCATTCAGTTCGGCGCCATCACCGTGGACCTTGCCCGCCGTACGGTGGAGCGCCGCACACAAAGCAATGGCGAAGGCGATGGCAGCGAGGCCCTGCACCTCACGCCCATCGAATACAAGCTGCTCACCTACCTGGCCTCCCAGCCCGACCGCGTCATCACCCACGCCCAATTGCTCAAAGCCGTGTGGGGCCCAGGCCATGCAGAAGACACGCACTACGTGCGCGTGCACATGGCCAACCTGCGCAAGAAGGTGGAGGACAACGCCTCCATGCCCCGGCACTTGCGGACTGAGGCGGGTATCGGGTACCGGTTCGTACCCTGACGCCAACTCACGAACTGCGCGCGCCAGTGCAACGCAACGCACGCTCCCCCGCCACGCGCAGCCGCTCCTGCAGCGACGCGGGCGCCAGCACCTCAAACTCCACGTCCAGCGCCATGAGCCAGAACACCAGGGCATCGCTGGCGGCGCATGCCAGCTGGCACTGCTGCCCGTTGGCCAGCGTTGTGACCACACCGGCCGACTGCGGAATGCGCCGCGCCATTTCTGCATAAGGGGCATGCAGCACCACCCGCGCCTGGTCGGGGTGCGGCGCTGCGGTGATGGAGCGGGACACGTACGCCTTGAGGTCGCCGCCGTCCGGCCCGGGGCGCGGCGAGAAATGCGCGCCGACTTCGGGCTTTGCCACCATGCGGTCGATGCGAAAGGTGCGCCAGTCGCCACGGTCGCAGTCCCACGCCACCAGGTACCAGCGCATGCCGGTGTGCACCACGCCCTGTGGCTCCACCGAGCGCTGGGTAGCGCGCCCCTTGCCGTCTTCGTACGAGAAGCCAAGCCGCAACTGGTCGCGGCAGGCCGATGCCAGCGTGGCCAGCAACGTGGCCTCCACCACCGGCCCGGTACGGTCCAGCGGCAGGATGGTGGAGCGCAACGCGTCCACCTGTTCACGCAGCCGCAGGGGCATGGCCTGCTCCAGTTTCACCAAGGCGCGCAAGGCGGGCTCTTCAATGCCGCCCACGGCTCCCGCAGTGGCGGTGCGCAGCGCAATAGATACAGCCAGGGCTTCTTCATCGTCGAGCAGCAACGGGGGCAACGCCTGCCCCGCGCGAAAGGCATAGCCGCCCGCCACGCCACTGCTGGCCTRCACCGGGTAGCCCAGCTGGCGCAGGCGGTCGATGTCGCGCCGCAGCGTGCGCGGATGCACTTCCAGCCGCTCGGCCAGCTCGGGGCCCATCCAGTGGCTGCGGGTTTGCAGCAGGGACAGCAGGCGCAACAGGCGTGTGGAAGAACTGAGCATGCCGCCACTGTACGTTGAATCGAGGACTGAAATTGTCCGCAATGGTTCTTACAGTGACTCCACCTTTTCTTCCACCACGACCAAGGAGTTTTCCATGTCCATCGTCCTTTACTGGCACCCCATGTCCAGCGCCACCCCGATTGCCTGCGCACTCACCGAGCTGGGCGTGCCCCACGAGCGCGTGAAGATCGACATCCGCACCGGCGAGCAGCGCCGCCCCGAATATCTAGCCCTGAACCCCAACGGCAAGGTCCCCACGCTGACGGTGGACGGTGCGCCCATGTTCGAGGCCCTGGCCATCCACCTGTGGCTGGGCCACCGCTACGGCATCGAGCGTGGCCTGTGGCCTGCCGCCGGCACGCCCGAGGCGCTGCAGGCGCTGTCGTGGTGCACCTGGGCGTACGTGACCTATGGCACGGTGCTGGTGCGCCTGCAGTTGGCCACGCAGGGCGAAGAGGCGCTGCGCAGCCCTGCCCATGCACGGGCAGCCACAGCGGGGCTGAACGATCTGCTCACYCTGCTGGATGCCCGCCTGGCCGCCCAGCCCTGGATGCTGGGCGCGGACTATTCGCTGGTGGATCTGGTGGTGGGCTCGGTGCTGGGCTACAGCGTGTACCTGGGTGCACCCGTCAATGCACACCCGCATGTGCAGGCCTGGCTGGCGCGGGTGCAGGCGCGCCCTGCGATGCAAATAGAGGCCTGAGAGGCTAAGAGTCTTCTATCCATGCCCGCCTTGCACGCCAAAACGCCCCGGCTCTTCGTTGCAAATGCTCGCCATAGCCCGAGCTATGGCTGTGCTTTGCGCCTCGATCCGAGGCGTTTTCGCGCGCCTTTCGGGCTTGGCTAAAAAACTCTCAGCCTCTGAGCGCGCGGTCGATCAACGCTGCTGCTACAGCAGCACGATGTCGTACTGTTCCTGTCCCATTGCGCTTTCGGCCTGCAGCGATATGGGCTTTTTGATGAAGTCCGAGAGGCCGGCCAGGTGTTGGCTTTCTTCGTCCAGGAACAGCTCCACCACCCGCGCGGACGCCACGACGCGGAACTCACGCGGGTTGAACTGGCGGGCTTCGCGCAGGATCTCGCGCAGTATGTCGTAGCACACGCTGCGMGCGGTTTTGACGCTGCCCTTGCCCTGGCACACCTCGCAGGGCTCGCACAGCATGTGTGCCAGTGATTCGCGGGTGCGCTTGCGCGTCATCTCCACCAGACCCAGTTGCGAGAAGGTGCCAGATGACATGGTCTTGACCCTGTCGCGGGCCAGCTGCTTTTTGAACTCCGACAGCACGGCCTGCTGGTGGTCGTCCCGCACCATGTCGATGAAGTCSACGATGATGATGCCGCCCAGGTTGCGCAGACGCAGCTGGCGCGCAATGGCCTGTGCAGCCTCCAGGTTGGTCTTGAAGATGGTGTCGTCAAAATTGCGAGCACCCACGTAGCCGCCGGTGTTCACGTCGATGGTGGTCAGCGCCTCGGTCTGGTCCACGATGAGGTAGCCGCCCGATTTCAAATCGACCCGGCGGCCCAGGGCCTTGGCCACCTCTTCGTCAATGGAGTACAGGTCRAARATCGGCCGCTCGCCCTTGTAGTGCTGCAGCTTGCCCGCGGCTGCGGGCATGAACTCCTGCCCGAACGCGCGCAGGCGCTGGAACTGCTCCATCGAATCCAGGCGGATGGTCTGCGTGTGGTCGCCCACCAGATCGCGCAGCACGCGCTGCAGCAGGTCCAGGTCCTGGTGCAACAGCGACATGGCGGGCAGCTTGAGCGATGCCTCCTTGATGCGCGCCCAGGTCTTGCGCAGGTAGGCGATGTCTTCGGCCAGCTCGGCATCGGTGGAATCTTCGCCGTTGGTGCGCAGGATGAAGCCGCCGCCACCGCCCGTGGACTTGTCGCCCACCAGCGCCTGCAGTCGCGCGCGCAGCGCATCGCGCTCGGCAGGCGGAATCTTCTGCGACACGCCCACATGGTCGTCCTGCGGCAGAAACACCAGCAGGCGCCCGGCCACACTGATCTGCGTGGACAGTCGTGCGCCTTTGGTGCCAATCGGGTCCTTGATGACCTGCACCATCAGCGCCTGCCCCTCGAACACCTGCTTTTCAATCGGCACCTGCGGCTCGTTCTTGCGGGCAAATGCGGGTGGCTCGCCATCGGGCTGGCGCTGCCACACATCGGCCACGTGCAGAAATGCTGCACGCTCCAGCCCGATGTCGATGAAAGCCGACTGCATGCCGGGCAGCACGCGCGAGACCTTGCCCAGATAGACATTGCCCACCAAACCGCGCTCCAGCGTGCGCTCAATGTGCAGCTCCTGCACGGCGCCGTGCTCCACCACGGCCACGCGGGTTTCCTGGGGCGACCAGTTGATCAGGATGTCTTGTTGCATGGCGTTGTTGTTGTCTTTGGTTGGCGTCGCTTAGATGGCAAAGCCCGCTGCGCGCAGCAGCTGCGCGGTCTCGTACATGGGAAGACCCATGATGCCCGAATAGCTGCCCGCCAGGTGCTCCACATACGCCGCCGCCCGGCCTTGGATGCCATAGGCGCCCGCCTTGCCCAGCGGCTCGCCCGTGGCCACGTACGCATCGATCTGCGCGGGTGTCATGGCGGCGAAGGTCACGCGCGACACCGACAGGGCCGTCAACCGCTTGGCGCCCACCTGCAGCGCCACAGCGGTCAGCACGCGGTGCTCGTGCCCCGCCAACTCGGCCAGCATGCGCGCGGCGAGCGCGGCGTCGTCGGGCTTGCCGTAGATGGTGCGGCCCAGGGCCACAGTGGTGTCGGAGCACAGGATGGGCGCATCAGGCAGCTGGCGCCGCGCACGCCGTGCCACGGCCGCGTCGAGCTTGAGGGCTGTCACGCGCTCTACATAGGCCGTGGGCGCTTCGCCAGGCAGCACCATCTCGATGGCCTCGGCGTCCTCGGGCTCGTCGCCCTCCACATTGGGCAGCAGCAGTTCATGGCGCACGCCCAGCTGTTCGAGCAACTGGCGCCGGCGCGGGCTCTGGGAGGCAAGGTAGATGAAGTCGGGCATGAACGGATTTTGAACAAAAATCGGCTAGGGATGTCATGCATCACTCTCGCAAGTCGGTGGTAGTGCGGATCGGGACAGACCGCAAGGCGTCTTTTTGCAGCCAATAGCCCCGCTATTGGCAAGAAAAGCAACGCAGCGGACTGCCCGAGGCCGTGCTATCACAGACCGCAGGGAGTGATACAGGAGATCCCATGCGCTTATTCATCAAGCGCTAGCAGCTATGAAAACAGGAGTAGCACGGACCATCAGCGCAAAGGGTCTGCTTCATTCACGGTGGTAAGGATGCCCAGCATTCACCGACCAGGCGCGGTACAGCTGCTCGATGAGCAGCACCCGCACCATGGCGTGCGGCAGGGTGAGGTCGGACAGACGGATGCGCTCGTGCGCAGATTGCCGAAAGGCGGGGTCCAGCCCATCGGGGCCACCGATGACCAGGGCCACATCGTCACCGCCCAACTGCCAGCCTTTGAGCCGTTCTGCCAGGGCCTTGGTGGTGAGGTTGGTACCGCGCTCGTCCAGCGCCACCACGCGCGTGCCACGCGGAATGGCGGCTTCGATGCGCTCGCGCTCGGCGGCGTAGAGCGTCTCCAAGGTCTTGGAGCCACGCGGCTCGGTCTTGACCGCCTTGAGCTCGACCTTGAGCTCCGGCGGAAAACGTTTGGCGTAGTCGTCGTACGCGGTTTGCGCCCAGTCGGGGACCCGCTGACCGACCGCCACTATCAGCAGCTTCATGGATCAACCTGGATACGTGGGAGAGCAGCCTGCGCAGCGCGCAAGGGATAGAGCGCGCTGCAGCGGAAACAGATCAGCCCTTGCTGCGTGCAGGTGCCTTCTTGGCCGCAGGCTTGGAGCCAGATGCGGTGGCGGGCTTGGCTGCCGCACGCGCAGGCGACTTGGCAGCTGGCGACTTTTTGGCTGCAGGCTTCTTGGCGCCACCGGGCTTGACCACCACCGTCTTGACAGAGGTCTTGGCTGCGGCAGGCTTCTTGGCGGCGACTGCGCCAGTGGTGGTCTTGCTGACAGGCTTGGCCGCGCTGGTCTTGGCAGCTGATTTGGCAGGTGCCGCCTTGGCCGCAGTTTTTGCAGCCGGCTTGGGTGCTGCTTTGGCTGCAGTCTTTGCAGCGGTCTTGGCGACCGCCTTGACGGTGGCCTTGCCCGAACGGGCGGCTACGGTGGAGGCCGCAGCCTTCTTGGCGGGCGACTTGCCTGCAGCCTTGGCGTCCGACTTGGCAGCCTTCTGGGCAGACTTCTTCTCAGCCAATTCGGTGGCAGCACTGGACACGGGCTTGGCCGCACCCAGCTTCAGGCGCACGGGGGTGTCGCCCCACAGCTCTTCCAGGCGGTAATACTGGCGTATGGCCGGCTGCATGATGTGCGCCACGGCAGCGCCGCAGTCCACGATGATCCATTCGCCATTGTCTTCGCCTTCGATCCGAGGCTTGGAAAAACCTGCTTCCTTGACCGCGTCGCGCACGCTGGCCGCCAGGGCCTTGGTCTGGCGGTTGGAGGTGCCCGATGCCACGATCACCCGTTCAAACAGCGGCGAGAGATGCTCGGTGTTGAAGACCTGGATGTCTTGCGCCTTGACGTCCTCCAGGCCATCAACGATGGCGCGCTGGAGCTTGGTAACGTCTTTTTTGGCGGCGGTTTCCGATTTGGTGGAGGTGGTCATCAGGCGGTGATTAGAGAGGAAATGGAATCAATATAGCGTGCAACGCAGCGCGCAACCAGTAGGGCTGCGCCTTGGGTGTTGCGCAGCTGTTGCGCGGTGGCACTGCGTGAGTTTGAGGTGCTTTTGGCCTCTTGCGCTGGTGTGAAAAGCGCGGGCAGCTATTGAAATTATAGCTTTTGCGCTTTTCAAGGCTTTTACACCGCTGCAGCGGACTCGCCAGCCAGCCAGTCGCGCCGCACCAGAAAACGCTGCGTGAGGTCGGCTTCGGCCGAATCGGCTGGGTCAGAGCGCTGGTAAGACCACGACACAAGCGGCGGCATGGACAGCAAAATGGACTCAGTTCGCCCGCCCGACTGCAGGCCAAAGTGCGTGCCCCGGTCCCAGACCAAGTTGAACTCGACATAGCGGCCCCGGCGATAAAGCTGGAAGTCGCGTTCGCGCTCGCCAAAGGGCGTGTTCTGGCGCTTTTCCACGATGGGCAGGTAGGCGCCCAGAAAGGCGTCGCCCACCGACTGCGTCATCGCCAGGCTTTGTTCAAAGCCCAGCTCCGAGAAATCGTCATAGAACACGCCGCCCACGCCGCGCTGCTCGCTGCGATGCTTGAGATAAAAGTACTCGTCGCACCATTGCTTGAAGCGGCGGTACTTGTCGTCGCCAAAGGCGCTGAGCGCATCGCGGCAGGTGCGGTGAAAGTGCACCGCATCCTCTTCAAACCCGTAGTAAGGCGTGAGGTCCATGCCGCCGCCAAACCAGCAGGTGGGCGCCTGACCGGGGTGGCCGGCGGCGATCATGCGCACGTTCATGTGCACCGTGGGCACATACGGGTTGCGCGGGTGGAACACCAGCGACACGCCCATGGCCTCGAACGGCGCACCCGCCAGCTCGGGCCGGTGCTGCGTGGCCGAAGGTGGCAGCTGCGGGCCGCGCACATGACTGAAGCCGCAACCCGCGCGCTCGAACACGCGGCCGCCCTCCATGATCTTGGTGATGCCGTCACCCTGCAGCGGCTCGCCGGGTGGCTTGCTCCAGGCATCGGCCAGAAAGCGTGCGCCGCCCTCGCCTTCAGCGGCTTCCACGGCTTCCAGCGCATCGGTGATGCGCGCCTGCAGGCCCACTAGGTAAGCGCGCACACGGGTCACCGTGTCGGCGGAGTTCAAGGTCTGAGCGTCTGCCATCAGCTCTTCAGGGCACGGAAGCCAATATCGCGGCGGTACTGCGCGCCATCAAACTGGATGCCGCGTGCCACGTCATACGCACGTTGCTGCGCCTGCTTGACGCTGTCGGCCAGCACCGTCACACACAACACCCTGCCACCGGTCACGCTGACCACACCATCCTTCAGCTGCGTGCCCGCATGGAACACCACGGCATCGTCCGCCTCAGCAGGCAGGCCAGTGATGGGGTCACCCTTGCGCGGGTTCTCCGGGTAGCCATGGGCGGCCATGACCACGCCCAGCGCGGTGCGGCGGTCCCATTGCAGTTCCATCTGGTCGAGCTTGCCGTCGGCGGCAGCGGCCATCACGTCGCTGAAGTCACTCTTCAGGCGCATCAAGATGGGCTGCGTCTCGGGGTCGCCCATGCGGCAGTTGAATTCGAGCGTCTTGGGCTGGCCCTTGGCGTCGATCATCAGGCCGGCATACAGGAAGCCGGTGTAGGGAATGCCGTCCTTTTCCATGCCCCGGATGGTSGGCAGGATGATTTCRCGCATYGCGCGSGCATGCACMTCGGCCGTGACCACGGGGGCGGGCGAATACGCACCCATGCCGCCGGTGTTGGGGCCTTCGTCGCCGTCTTTGAGGCGCTTGTGGTCCTGGCTGGTGGCCAGGGCCAACACGTTCTTGCCGTCGCACAGCACGATGAAACTGGCTTCCTCGCCTTCGAGGAATTCCTCGATCACCACGCGCGCGCCGCCTTCGTTGTGCGTCACACCGTATTTGTTGTCCACCAGCATGAAGTCCACGGCGTCGTGAGCCTCCTGCAGCGTCATGGCCACGACCACGCCCTTGCCCGCTGCCAGGCCGTCGGCCTTGATGACGATGGGTGCACCCAGCCGGTCCACAAACGCGTGGGCGGCTGCCGGGTCGGTAAAGGTGTCGTAGTCGGCCGTGGGGATGCCATGGCGGCGCATGAAGGCCTTAGAGAAGGCCTTGGAGCTTTCGAGCTGGGCAGCCGCCTTGGTGGGGCCGAAGATGCGCAGGCCGTTGGCGCGGAACTCATCGACCACACCAGCGGCCAGTGGAGCCTCGGGGCCCACCACCGTCAGCGCGATCTTTTCGGCCTGGGCCCACGCGCGCAGTTCGCGCACATCGGAGATCGCCACGTTTTCGAGCTTGGGGTTCAGGGCCGTGCCACCGTTGCCGGGTGCCACAAACACCTTGGTCACCTTGGGGGACTGGCTCAGTTTCCACGCCATCGCGTGTTCACGGCCGCCGCCACCAATCACAAGTACTTTCATAGGAACCTTTGGTGAACCCTGCCCACAGCGCTGCGCTGTTGGGCGGGACTCGGGGAAATATCAGTCGGAAAACAAGTCAGGGCAAGAAAAAAGCGGTGCCCCACTGGCGCAGAGTCACAGCGCCGCGTTGTGATAGACCTCCTGGGTGTCGTCCAGGTCTTCCAGCACATCCAGCAGCTTCTGCATCTTGGCGGCGTCTTCGCCGGTCAGTTCGATGGTGTTTTCAGGCCGCATGGTCACGCCCGCCACTTCGGCCGTCAGGCCTGCGGCCTCCAGCGCGTTCTTCACCGCTTCAAAGTCGGCTGGGGCGGTCAGCACCTCCACCGCGCCGTCTTCGTCGGTCACCACGTCTTCAGCGCCCGCCTCCAGCGCCACTTCCATCACCTTGTCTTCRYTGGTGCCKGGSGCRAARATSAKCTGGCCGCAGTGCTTGAACTGGAASRCCACCGAGCCTTCGGTGCCCATGTTGCCRCCGTGYTTGSWGAASGCGTGGCGCACTTCGGCMACGGTGCGCACGCGGTTGTCGGTCATGGTGTCGATCATGATGGCGGCGCCACCAATGCCGTAGCCTTCGTAGCGGATTTCTTCGTAGGTCAGGCCTTCGGCGTTGCCCGTGGCCTTGTCGATGTTGTACTTGATGCGGTCGGCGGGCATGTTGGCCGCCTTGGCCTTGTCCACCGCCAGGCGCAGGCGGGGGTTGGCTGACAGGTCACCGCCACCGGCGCGGGCGGCCACAGTGATTTCACGAATGATGCGGGTCCAGATCTTGCCGCGTTTTTCATCCTGGCGCCCTTTGCGGTGCTGGATATTCGCCCATTTACTGTGTCCTGCCACGAGAAGTCCTTTTGTATTGATTTAATCTAGTCGGTGGATTTTACTTTTTGCCGAACCCGTACCCCCGAGGAAACCCGAAATGGCCGAACCCCTGCTGATTGCCAAGCACGACACGATTGAATGCCACCTGCTTCCCGGCCTGGCCAACCGCCACGGGCTCATCACCGGCGCCACCGGCACGGGCAAGACCGTCACCCTGCAGACCCTGGCGGAAAACTTCTCCCGCATCGGTGTGCCAGTATTCATGGCCGACGTGAAGGGCGACCTCACGGGCGCCAGCCAGCCCGGCAAGATCGGAGACAAGCTGGCCGCCGTGCTCAAGGAGCGGGGCCTGGACCTGCCCAAGCCCCTGGCCTGCCCCRYCACSCTGTGGGAYGTGTTYGGCGAACARGGCCACCCGGTGCGCGCCACSGTSTCSGACATGGGSCCSCTGCTGCTGGGCCGCATGCTCRACSTGAACGARACSCAGSYSGGCGTRCTSAACCTGGTGTTCAAGATCGCMGACGACAACGGCMTGCTGCTGCTSGACCTGAAGGACCTGCGCGCCATGCTGCARTAYGTGGGCGACAACGCCAAGGACTTCACCACCGAGTACGGCAACGTGAGTGCCGCCAGCGTGGGCGCCATCCAGCGCGGCCTGCTGCAGATCGAGCAGCAAGGCGGCACGCAGTTCTTTGGCGAGCCCATGCTCAACATCSMSGACTTCATGCAGACGGTGGRCGGCMASGGCGTGGTCAAYATCCTGGCGGCCGACAAGCTCATGAAYTCGCCGCGCCTGTATGCCACCTTCCTCTTGTGGATGCTGTCCGAGCTGTTCGAGCAGCTGCCTGAGATCGGCGACCCAGAGCAGCCCAAGCTGGTGTTCTTCTTCGACGAGGCCCACCTGCTGTTCAACGAGGCGCCCAAGGTGCTCATCGAGCGCATCGAGCTGGTGGTGCGACTGGTGCGCTCCAAGGGCGTGGGCGTGTATTTCGTCACGCAGAACCCTCTGGACATCCCCGACAGCGTGCTGGCCCAGCTGGGCAACCGCGTGCAGCACGCGCTGCGCGCCTTCACCCCGCGTGACCAAAAGGCCGTGAAGGCCACGGCCACCACCATGCGGCAAAAGCCGGGCCTGGACATCGAAACCGCCATCACCGAGCTGGCCGTGGGCGAGGCGCTGGTGAGCTTTCTGGACGCCAAGGGCCGCCCCAGCGTCACCGAGCGCGTGTTTGTATTGCCTCCCGGCAGCCAGTTGGGCCCCATCACCCCGCAGCAGCGCCAGGCCCTGATGGCCAGTTCTCTGGTCGCGGGTGTGTATGAAAAGGTGGTGGACCGCGARTCGGCCTACGAAAAACTCAAGGGCCGCGCCGCCGAAGCCGGCGGGCAGGCGGGTAACGCAGCCGGCGGAGGCAACGGCAAGGTGGCCACCGGTGCGCCCGCCGAAGAAGGCGGCGGCCTGCTGGGTGGGTTGAACGACGTGCTGTTTGGCAGCACCGGGCCGCGCGGCGGCAAACGCGACGGCCTGGCGCAGACCATGGCCAAGTCCGCCGTGCGCACCATGGGCACCACGATCGGCAAGGAGATTTTGCGGGGCGTGCTCGGCGGCATCTTTGGCGGCGGCAGCAAGCGCCGCTGACCTCAGTGATACGGCGCCAGGTGTCCCAGACCGGCGCCACAACACGCCAGCACCCCTGGCGGCTTGCCTCCCCTGCCAAAGCGCACCCCCAGGCGCCTGTGACTGTTTGGCGACACTGCGCAATTCGTCACAAATCAGTCACATGACCGCCGTGAAATCGCCATACACAACAACAAAAAGAAGGAGGGATGATGACACGGATCGAAAACGTTCTGCTGCGCTGGGGCGGCAAGGTCATGCTGCTGGCCATTGGGGTGTGGGTGGCAGCCATCCTCGGGATCTTTGCAGGCGCCTGGCGCCTGCGCTGGCCCTGGGTCCTGTACTTCATGGCCACCGTGATATTCACGGCGCTGGTGATCCAGTGGACCAACGCAGTGCGCCAGCGCTACATCCGCGAGGCTCCCCTGCCCCGCTTTCTGCAGCGCAAGCTGCGCGAAACCTACCCCCACCTGAGCACCCGCGACTGTGAGCTGGTGGAACGCGGCCTTCGCCAGTTCTTCATGGCCTGCCTGCGCAGCAACCAGCAGTTTGTGGCCATGCCCTCAAAGGCGGTCGATGCGCTGTGGCATGAATTCATCCTGCACACGCAGGCGTACAAACTGTGGTGCCAGAACGCACTGGGTTTCTTTTTGCACCACACACCCGCCGAGGCGCTGGGCCACAAGGCGCGCCACAACGACGGACTGCGCCGCTGCTGGTACTGGGTGTGCAAGGAAGAATCCATCGACCCCAAGGCGCCCAGCCGCCTGCCCCTGCTGTTTGCACTGGACGCCAAGTTCGCCATTGCCGGGGGCTTCACCTACGTGCCCGACTGCTCCGACATTGCCCGCAAGAGCGACGCGGGCGGCAGCGGCGGCGACAGCTACTGCGGCACCAGTTTTTCGGACGGCAGCTACAGCGGCAGCTCGGGCGACTTTGGCGGCGCCGAGAGTTCGGATGCAGGCAGTGACGGCGGCGGGGATGGCGGGGGCGACGGCGGCGGTTGTGGTGGCGGCGGGGACTGAGTGCCTGGTCCACCGACCCCACTGGCGGCACAACGCCAGCCCCAATAACTCTCTTTTTGATAGCAACCCAGGCATGATGCACTAGCGCATGCAGCCAAAATGGCCTGAAATCACGCCCAGTCACCCAGGCGACGATCGGGCCTGCGCCCACCGGTCTACAGTGGCATCCCATGAACACCCTCACCTGCTTTTCCCTCAGCATCACTGACCACGTGGCCCATCTGGTTCTGAACAAACCCGAGGCCATGAACACCATGCATCCCACCTTCTGGCGCGAGCTGGACACGGTGCTGGCCCAGCTGCACCAGGCGGGCGAGGCGCGGGCGCTGGTCATCAGCAGCACCGGCAAACATTTCAGCGCCGGGATGGCGCTGGAGACCTTTGGCGGCGCCATCACGATGGACGACCAGAGCCCCGAAGGCCGGGCCGCCATCTTCGACCTGCTGACCGACATGCAGGCCACCTTCACACGCATCGACAACCTGCGTATCCCGGTGATCATGGCCATCCACGGCGGCTGCATCGGCGGCGCGGTGGACATGGTCACCGCAGGCTGCATCCGCTACGCCACGCAGGATGCGTTCTTCTGCATCCAGGAGATCAACATCGGCATGGTGGCCGACGTGGGCACGCTGCAGCGCCTGCCCAAGCTCATTCCGCTGGGTGTGGTCAAAGAACTGGCCTACACCGGCCGGCGCCTGAGCGCCGCCAAGGCCCTGGACTATGGCCTGGTCAACGAGGTGTTCGACACGCAAGAGGCCATGCTGGCTGCCGCGCTGCAGTGCGCCAAGGAGATCGCGTCCAAACCCCCGGTGGCCATCTGGGGCACCAAGCAGGCCGTGAACTACGCGCGCGACCACAGCGTGGAAGACAGCCTGCGCCAGATGGGCTGGCTGCAGGGCGCCATCTGGAGCAACCAGCATGTGCGCGAATCGGTCACGGCCATGAAGCAAAAACGCGCGGGCGAGTTCCCGGCGCTCACACCATTGCAACGGTTCAGCGAGCTGGGCTGAGCGCCGCCGGGCCGCGCCATGCGGCCCGGATTGCGGTGCGCGCACGGGCATGTGCCACATCAAAATGTATAGCTGCCCAGGCATGCAGCACTAGCGCTTGCAAGCCCTTTTGCTTGAAATGGCGAGGCAAAGGGCTATCATCAGGCCTTAAGGGGTTTGGCCGTCTTCCAGCCCTGCCCACAAGGATGCCGCCACCATGACGCTGCCCAGCCTGACCCCACCCACCTACGACGATGTGGCCGCTGCCGCGCACCGGCTCAAGGGCATGG
>NZ_JBGFFF010000065.1:0-26630 GCF_056175785.1 Acidovorax sp. LjRoot204 | reverse complement strand
CACTTCAGGGAAGTTGTGGCCCGTGTCGATCATCAAGAGCGGGTAAGGGATGCGGCCCGCGCCAAAGGCCTTCTCTGCGCACTTGAGCATGACCAGCGAATCCTTGCCGCCCGAGAACAGCAGGGCGGGGCGCTCGAAGGCGGCGGCGACTTCGCGCAGGATGAAGATGGTTTCTTCTTCCAGGGCGTCGAGGTGGGAGTTGTTGAGGTGGTAGCTCATGTTGTTGGTTTTCTCAAGCAGCGCTGAGTCGGTGCGGGCGTTCATGGTCGGACCTGGGGTCAGTGGGCAATGTGCAGGCCACACTCGCGGTTGTCTTCGCCCTTGGTGGGGTCCACGTAGTCGAAGTTGTTGGGCAGGCCGTGTTTCACGCAGTACTCGTGCAGGTCTTTGGACGACCAGTGCAGCAGCGGCGCGACCTTGACGAGGCCGTCGGGGTTGATGCTCACCGGGTCCATCTGCGCGCGCACGGCGGTATCAGTGGCGCGCAGCGCAGTGAACCAGACTTGCGGCGCGGTCTCGCGCAGGGCGCGGGCAAAGGGTTCCAGCTTCACCTCTTCGGTGAAGGCTGCGTGGCGCGGGTCGTCCAGCGCGGGCGTAGGGCCGTCCACCGCTTCGCGGTGGGCGCGCGAGCGCAGTGGCAGGTAGATCTTCAGTTTCAACCCCAGCTGCTGGGTCACTTCGTCGGCAAAGCGGTAGGTGGCTTCGGTGTTGTAGCCGTTGTCCATCCAGACCACGGGTACGTCAGGATTCACCTGCGTGACCATGTGCAGGATCACGGCTTCGAAGGGGCGAAAGTTGGTGGTGACGATGCTGGTCTTGCCCAGGCTCAGGGCCCATTCCACCAGGGCGGGCGCGTTGCGGCCCAGGTCGGCGTTGATGCGTGCGAGATCGATTTGACTCATGGTGAGGGACTCGTGTGTTGGTGCAGCGGGCGCGTGGGCAGTGGGTCTGTCAGGCAGCCTTGGCGGCAAACAGGGGTTGGGGGTTCACTGCGTCGCCCTGGTAGAAGCCAGGGAAGCGTTCAAACTGGCGCTGCGCATCGGCAGCGTCCACGCCCTCGCGCAGCACAGCGCTGGAAAAGCCCGTGCGTTGCATCTGCACCAACTGATCGATCAGCACATCGCCGGTGGCGCGGATCTCGCCCGTAAAGCCACGGCGGCGGCGCAGCAAGAAGGCCTGGCTGAATGCGCGGCCATCGGTGAAGTTGGGGAAGTGCAGATCCACACGGTCCACCCCATCGAGCGGTAGGGCCAGCGCATCGGCATCGTTGGGCAGGGCCACGGCGCGGGCGTCGCCGTCGGCAGGCGGCTGGTGGTCTTGGGCGGCGATTAGTTTCAACATCATGTCTGTGGGGCTGTGCTGTACGGCGCTGCGGGGCTCAGGCGGCAGCGGTTTCTGGTTCTTTGTGGCGTGCCTGCTTGGCGGCTTCCTTGAACGGGTCGAGGCCAGTGCGGCGCACGGTGTTCTGGAAGGTCTCGCCGCTTTCGCGCAGGTCGCGGTAGGCGCCGAGCACGGCCTCGATCACATCCGGCACTTCGGCCGCCGAGAACGAGGGGCCAATCACCTTGCCGGCCACGGCAGCGCCCGACAGGTCAGAGCCGTCGGAGCCGCCCAGCGTGACCTGGTACCACTCCTTGCCGTCTTTATCGACGCCCAGGATGCCGATATGGCCGCTGTGGTGGTGGCCGCAGCTGTTGATGCAGCCGCTGATATGCAGGTCGATCTCGCCGATGTCATCCAGCTCGTCCAGGTCCTGGTAGCGCTGGGTGATGGCCTCGGCAATCGGCAGCGAGCGGGCGTTGGCCAGCGCGCAGAAGTCGCCGCCGGGGCAGGCGATCATGTCCGTCAGCAGCTGCACGTTGGCGCTGGCCAGGCCCAGGGCCTTGGCTTCTTGCCACAGGTCAAACAGGCGGCTGGCGTGCACCCAGGGCAGCAGCACGTTCTGGTCGTGCGTCACGCGGGCTTCGCCGGCGGAGTATTTGTCCACCAGGTCGGCCAGTGCGATCAGCTGCTCGCTGGTGGCGTCGCCGGGCGACTGACCAGGGCGCTTGAAGGACAGTGTGACAGCGCGCAGCTGGGCATTTTGGTGGGCGTGCACATTGCGCTTGAGCCAGCGGCCAAACATCACATGCTCTGCCGCCTGTGCGTCCAGCGATGCCTGCAAGGCTGCGGGGGCCACGTCGGCAATGTCGGCCAGCTTGGGTGGCACAAAGCAGGCGGCCACGCGGTCAAATTCGCCCTGCGGGATGGTGTGGGGGCCGCCGTCGATCTCCAAAATCTGGCGGTATTCGGCTTCCACATCGTCGATGTACTGCTGGCCCTCGGACTTCACCAAAATTTTGATGCGGGCCTTGTACTTGTTGTCGCGGCGGCCGTGCTCGTTGTACACGCGCACGATGGCCTCGATGTAATTCATGATCTGGTTCCACGGCAGGAACTCGCGGATCACGGTGCCGATTACCGGCGTGCGGCCCATGCCGCCGCCCACAAACACCTTGAAGCCGATCTCACCTGCATCGTTCTTGACCAGGTGCAAGCCCACGTCGTGCCAGCCGGTGGCCGCGCGGTCGTCCTTGGCGCCGGTGATGGCGATCTTGAACTTGCGGGGCAAAAACGCGAACTCGGGGTGCAGCGTGGACCACTGGCGGATCAGCTCCGCATAGGGGCGGGGGTCCACGATCTCGTCCACGGCGATGCCTGCCAGCGCGTCGGTGGTGGTGTTGCGGATGCAGTTGCCGCTGGTCTGGATGCCGTGCAGGTTCACGCTGGCGAGCAGGTCCATCACGTCCGCGCTTTTGGACAGCGGAATCCAGTTGAACTGCACATTGGTGCGGGTGGTGAAGTGGGCGCAGTGCGTGGGCAGGAACGTGGTGCCCAGCTTGCCCTGGCCTTCCATGGCGGCCTTGAAGACGGCGGCTTCGGGCTCGTCGTATTCGCGGGCAATCTGCGCCAGCACGCGCAGCTGGCGGCTGGCGATCTCTCCGTAGGGCACGGCCACGCGCAGCATGGGGGCGTAGCGCTGCACATACCAGCCGTTTTGCAGGCGCAGGGGGCGGAAGTCGTCCTCGCTCAGCTTGCCCGTCTGCCAGCGCGTGAGCTGGTCACGGAACTGTGCGGCACGCTGTTTCACGAACTGGGTGTCGAAAGCGGTGTATTGGTACATAGGGGCTCAGATCAGAATCAGTTTGAAGCCTGCCCAGGCCAGCAGAATGGACAAGGCGGAGCGAATCAGGCGCTCAGGAGTACGGGCGACGAGGCGAGAGCCCAGCCAGATGCCCGGCAGCGAGCCAGCCAGCAATTGTGCAAGCAAAGGCCAATCCACCGAGCCCAGGGATGCATGACCCAACCCTGCCACCAAGGTCAAAGGTACGGCGTAGGCAATGTCGGCACCGATGATGCGTGGCAGCGGCAGCATGGGGTACACCAGCAGCAGCACCGTGACGCCGATGGCGCCTGCGCCGACGGATGTGAAGGTCACCAGCGTGCCGATCACGGCGCCCAGCAGCACCGGCAGGCTCCAGTGGCGGGGGCGGGTGGGGTCTCCGGTGTGGCTTTTGCGGGCAGCGGCTTCGGCTGCCTGGCGCTGGGCAGAAAACGCCACCACCTTGTAGAGCGTGGCCGCCGCCGTGAGCAGCAGGGCAAAGCCCAGCGTGGTGGTCATGATGGCCTGCGCCGTGCCGCTGGCGGGCCCCAGGACTTTCAGCGCCCACAGCGCCAGCAGCGCCGCCGGAATGCTGCCGGCGCACAACTGGCCCACCACTTTCCAGGGCACCAGCCGTTGGCGGGCCAGGCTCACGGTGCCGCCCATTTTGGTGAATGCCGCGAACAGCAGGTCGGTGCCGACCGCCATGTGTGGCTTGATGCCGAAGAAGAAGATCAGGATCGGCGTCATGAGCGAGCCGCCGCCCACACCGGTCAGGCCAACGATGAGCCCGACGGCAAAGCCCGCAAAAACAAACGCCAATTCATGCATGGCGGCGAATGTAGAGGGGCTTCTTATGGATGCAAACTATTGTTTTGCTCTGCCAATATGCTTATTTGTTTATAAGCAAGGCTTGGCGCGGGCTGGCGGGGTGGCCGCCGCCGGCCACCCACTTGCCGAGAGGGTGTTACGGCAGGCGCTCGGTGCCCAGCGCCTTGGTCAGCCGCGCATCCAGCGGCAGGGGCTCGCCCTGCACTCGGGCGGCCAGCAGTTCGCCGCACAACAGCGCCAGTGTCAACCCCCGTGCGCCCATGGCCGTGCTGGCCCACAGGCCCGGCAGGTGGACCGCATCCACCGGGCCCACGAGAGGCAGCCGGTCGGGCGCGGTGCAGCGCACGGCGGCCCATGTGCGCAGAGCGGGGGACTCGCCCGGGGCGGGCTGAGGCGCCGACACGGCCAGCCCCTGGGTGAACAAAGGCTCCAGCTGGGGCGCGATGCCGGGCAGCAGGCCCTGCAGCTTGGCCCAGTTGGTGGCATGGGCGGTGTGGATGTCGGCTGTGCTGGGCGGCAGGGCCTGCACATCGCGTTCGAACGTCGAGCCCATCACCCAGCCTTGATCGCCATCGGCTTGATCGCCCAGCGGGAACCGGGGCACCAGGTTGCCATTGCCGTTGGCTGGGAACGGAATCGATGGCAGCAGCGGTGTTGCCGGGTCGGCATGCACGCCCCACGACACTTGGCCGCGCACAGGCTGCAGGGGCCAGCGGTGGTTCAGCAGCGCCGCGCTGCCGGCGCCTGCGGCAATGACCACGGTGGGCGCCTCGGCCAGCACCTGGCCCTGGGCATCGAGTGCCTGCCAGGCGGTGATGGCCGGGCTGTGCGTCGTGGCGGGTGTCTCCACGCGCCGCAGCTGGGCTACCGCGCAATTTCCCCGCCATTGGATGCCAGGTTGGCCCAGCAAGGCCCTGGCCAGGCGCGCCGGGCGCACCCAGCCCGCCTGGTGGTGCCAGCAGGCGGTTGCGTCGGGCGGTAACTGGGCAGCAGCCAGGGCAGCGGGGGGCGCAGGCTCGCTCCAGGCGGCGCCCGGCCCTTGGGGCCAATCGGGCGACAGACCTGGGCTGCCGTCGGTGCGGTGCTCCAGCACGCCGCAATGTGCCCAGTCTACCCCCTCGTTCAGCAGCCAGCGGGCCTGCTCCAGCGTGGTGCGGATGCCGCTGCGCGACAGGCGCGACAGCACACTGTCGTCGGGCGACACATGGGGCGCAAACACGCCAGCGGGCAGGGCGGATGCGCCTGCGGCGGGCTCGGCGGCCTGGTCCAGCACGGTGACCTGCCAGCCGCGCCGGGCCAGACTGGCGGCGGCGGCGGCGCCTGCAATGCCGCCGCCGATCACGATGCAGGGGCCGGGCAGAGACGGCTCCGGTGTCGCCCCGGGCTGGCGCGGGGTGCGCGGCTCCCAGCGTGGGTTGTAGGTGGCGTGCAGGTTGTCGCGCTTGGGCGGCACGCCGGGCACGCGGGTCACTTCAAAGCCACATTGCGCCAGGGCATCGCGCACGGCGCGTGCGATGGTCCAGGTGGCGAGCTGTGTACCGCGACGGCAAGAGCGCGCCACGGCTTTCAGCGTGTGCAGGTCCCAGCTTTCGGGGTTGCGCTGGGGGCTGAAGCCGTCGAGGTAGATGGAGTCCACCGTCAGGTTCTGCTGGCGCAGCATGGCCTGGGTGTCGCCCACAAACAGGGTGAGCAGCACCCGGCCTTCATCAAAACGCAGGCGGTGCACGCCCGGCAGCAGGCCCCACCACTGGCGGTGCAATGCCTCAGCCAGCGGCGCCAGCTCGGGGTGGACCGCGGTGGCGCGCAGCAGGTCGGCTGCACTCACAGGCCAGGCTTCGGTCGATACGAAATGCAGCAGCGTGGGGCGCTGCAGGTCAGCCCGCCAGGCGGCCCAGGTCACCAGGAAATTCAGGCCAAAGCCAAACCCGGTTTCCAGAATGCGCCACTGCGATTGCCCCGCCCAGGCCTCGGGCAAGCCACAGCCGTGCAGAAACACCCGGCGGGCCTGGGTGAGGCCGCCGTTTTCGCTGTGGTAGCGGTCGCCGAAGCGGGGGCTGTAGGGGGTGCCATCCGGCAGCCACTCGATGGGTTCAGTCATGGAAACGGCAAAAGGCCGGCGTGGCGCCGGCCTGTTGGAAAGGGAAGGCGGTTTCTACCGCGAACCGCTCCGGGGTGTGTTGCGCTGCGTCACGCACTTGGCGGGACGTATCCCGCCGCAGCATCTGCGCCGCCGCCGAAGAAATGATTCTCCATCTGCCGCGCCAGGTACTGGCGGGCACGCGCATCGGCCAGGTTCAGGCGGTTTTCATTGACCAGCATGGTCTGGTGCTTGAGCCAGCCGGCCCAGGCTTCCTTGCTCACGCTTTCCCAGATGCGTTTGCCCAGCTCGCCGGGGTAGGGGGGGAAGTCGAGGCCTTCGGCTTCCTTGCCGAGCTTGATGCATTGAACGGTGCGTGCCATGGGATGTCCTTGGTGTGGGGCGAGCGAAAAAGGCTTCGCTCAGATGATTTGGATATTAAGAACTGAAATCTCAGTAGTTCCAGTTTTGAAGAGGGCCTTCCAGAATGCGTTCCATCGGTGATTTGCACCGCAACACATTCACAAAAAGAGGCCCTTCCATGAACTTTCGCCGCGACTTTATCAAGTTTCCCTTCGCCGCTGCCCTGGTCAGCAGTTTGGCCCTGACGGCATTGCCGTCGTTTGCACAGTCTGTGACGCTGCTCAATGTGTCGTACGACCCGACCCGCGAGCTGTACGTGGAGTTCAACCAGGCCTTTGCCAAGCACTGGAAGGCCAAGACCGGCCAGGACGTGACCATCAAGCAAAGCCACGGCGGCTCAGGCAAGCAGGCGCGCTCCATCATCGATGGGCTGGACGCCGACGTGGCCACCCTGGCGCTGGCGGGCGACACCGATGCGCTGCACACCAACGGAGGCTGGATCCCGAAAGACTGGCAAAAGCGCCTGCCGCACAACAGCTCTCCCTACACCTCCACCATCGTGCTGGTGGTGCGCCAGGGCAACCCCAAGGGCATCAAAGACTGGGACGACCTGGTGCGCCCCGATGTGAAAGTGATCACGCCCAACCCCAAGACCTCGGGCGGCGCCCGCTGGAACTACCTGGCAGCGTGGGAATTTGCCAAGCGCAAGTACGGTGGCGACGCCAAGGCCAAGGACTTCGTGGCCAAGCTGTACGGCAACGTGCCCGTGCTCGACACCGGCGCACGCGGCTCCACCATCACGTTTGCGCAGCGCAACCAGGGCGACGTGCTGATTGCGTGGGAGAACGAGGCCTACCTGCTCGAAAAGGAATTCGGCACCAAGTTCGACGTGGTCGCGCCGTCCATCTCCATCCTGGCAGAGCCCGCCGTGTCGGTGGTGGACAAGAACGTGGACAAGAAGGGCACGCGTGCCGTGGCCGAGGCCTATCTGCAGTACCTGTACACCGAAGAAGGCCAGGACATTGCGGGCAAACATTTTTACCGCCCCGCAGTCTCTGACAAGGCCAAGGCCAAGTACGCCAAGCAGTTCCCCAAGCTGAACCTGTTCACCATCAACGACGCGTTCGGTGGCTGGGACAAGGCTGCCAAGGACCACTTTGCGGACAACGCGAGTTTCGATCAGATCTACACGCGCAAGTAAGCAGGCCCAACCGCCCCGAAGGTGGCTGGGGTGATGCTCCAGCCTCCATGGAAGAACCCTGGCCCCAGCGGGCCGGGTGGGGCGTTGTTTGTCCTTTTTATAAGAAAAACAAGCTCAAGCGCTAGTCCGTCATGCGCTGGTAGCTATCAAAACAGTAGTAACAAAGGAACCAACACCATGTCCGCCTTGCTCATCGCTGGCAGCCCTTCAGAGCGTTCCCGCTCCGCCGCCTTGCTCGACGCCGTGGCCCAGCGCCTGTCGGTGCGCGGCGCGCTGGTGGATCGCGTCCATATCCGCGACCTGTCGCCCCAGGCGCTGTTGCTGGCCGATTTTGGCCATCCCACCGTGGTGAAGGCGATTGACCAGGTGGCAGATGCCAGCGTGCTGGTGGTGGCTACGCCTGTCTACAAGGCGGCGTACAGCGGCGTGCTCAAGGTGTTTCTGGATTTGTTGCCGCAGACAGCTCTCAAGGGCAAGACCGTTCTGCCCCTGGCCACGGGCGGCAGCCCGCACCACATGCTGGCGCTGGACTATGCGCTGCGCCCCGTGCTGCAGTCGCTGGGTGCCAAGAGCATCCTGCCCGGCATCTACGCCACCGACGCCCAGGTCACGCTGACGCCCGAGGGCACCTACCACGTGCAGGCCGACATTGCCGCCCGGCTGGATGACGCGGTGAACGTGCTGGTCACCGAAACCCTTCGCCCATCGCCCGCCCAGGCCACACGGTTCGCGCCCGTGCATTTCTCGCAAGTGCGATGTAGCGTCTGACGGACCAAGCGCCGGCGGCCCTGGCCGCAGGTGCCCACGCTCCGCCCGCCTTCCTCCGTTCCATTGTTTACCTGGTAATGCCCGCTGAGCGCAGGCAGGGCGGGCTGTTGCCTGCTTGTACAAAAAAAGGTGCTGTTCATGTCCGGTGACGCAATCCCTCTGTCCGCACAGCCACAGGCTCCATCGGTCCTTGAAGACCGTCCCCTGGGTTTGCGCGACGCCCTGCGCTGGCTGGGTATTGCCTTGCTGGTGGTGGCCTCGCTCGTGGTCATCGGTGCCTTCTTGCTCATGCCGGTAGTGCCTGTCGCGGGCTGAACTCCCACAGTTTTGGCCTCTTTTTGCCGCCCCATTTTTCTAGAAACAAACCATCACCATGACGACACATTTCTCTCTTCATCGCCGCCAGGCGCTGCTCACCGGTCTGGCCGCCGCCGCTCTCGGCGTCACGGGGGCCCCGGCCCTTGCACAAACGACTGCGCCCGGCCGCGTGCTGCGCGTGGGCCACCAAAAAGGCTGGCTTTCCATCCTCAAGGGCCGTGGCACGCTCGAAAAGCGACTGGCCCCGCTGGGCGTGAAGGTCACCTGGACCGAGTTCAACGCCGGCCCCGTGCAACTGGAAGCGCTCAACGTCGGCTCCATCGACTTTGGCGACGTGGGCGAAGCCCCGCCCATCTTCGCCCAGGCCGCTGGCGCGCCGCTGGTCTACGCTGGCGCCACGGTGCCGCGCCCCGCGCTGGAGGCCGTGATCGTGCCCAAGGACTCCCCGATCCGCAGCGTGGCCGACCTCAAGGGCAAGCGCGTGGCCTACAACAAGGGCTCCAACGTGCAGTATTTCCTGGTCAAGCTGCTGGAGAAGAACGGCCTGAAATACGGCGACGTGCAGTCTGTCTTCCTGGCCCCAGCCGACGCGCGCGCCGCGTTTGAAAAGGGCGCAGTCGATGCCTGGATCATCTGGGACCCGTTCCTCGCTGCCGCCCAGAAGACGCTGGACGCCCGCCTGCTGGCGGACGCCACAGGTGTGGTCAACAACCGCGCCTACTACTTCACCTCGCGCGACTTCGCGACCAAGAACACCGATGTGTTGCGCATTGCGATCGAAGAGGTCAATGCGATTGACACCTGGGCGTCCAAGAACAAGGCGGCTGCAGCCGCAGAGCTCTCTGCCGTTCTGGGGCTGGACAAGTCCATCACCGAGCTGTACCTGAACCGCGCGCAGTTCGGCACCGCCCCGGTCACGCGCGAGATCCTGGCCGAGCAGCAAGGCATTGCCGACACCTTCTTCGACCTGAAGCTGATCCCCAAAAAGCTCAACCTGCTGCACGCCGCGCCGGTCGATCTGCTGTAACCCCACCACCCAGACCACAAACACGTTCCAAGGAGCTTGCCATGCCTGCGCCCATGCCTTTCCCGTTGCACGCCCAGCTGCGACGCGTTCTGTGCGTCACGGCCTCCGCCTGGGGGCTGAACGGTCAGCAGCGGCGCGCGGTCTTGCGCCCGCCCCAGTTCGGCTTTGCCATCTCCTACTGATTTCGTTCGGACCTCGCTGAGATCCCGTTTTGAAAAGACCTGTCCCATGCAAATCTTCTGGTTCATTCCCACCCACGGCGACAGCCGCTACCTTGGCACCGCCAAAGGCGCACGCCAGCTCAGCCATGACTACCTCCAGCAGGTGGCGGTTGCCGCTGACAGCCTGGGCTACGAGGGCGTTCTGATACCCACCGGCCGCTCCTGCGAAGACCCGTGGGTGGTTGCGTCCAGCCTGCTTGCCGTGACCAAGAAGCTCAAGTTCCTGGTGGCCGTGCGCCCTGGCCTGCACCAGCCCGCACTGGCTGCACGCATGGCGGCCACGTTCGACCGGCTTTCGGGCGGGCGACTGCTCATCAACCTGGTGACCGGGGGCGATCAGGCCGAGCTGGAGGGCGACGGCGTGTTTCTGGACCACGCCACGCGCTACGAGCAGTCGGCCGAGTTCATCCGCATCTGGCGCGAAATCCTCACGCGCAGCCACCAGGGCGAAAGCCTCGACTACGAGGGCAAGCACCTCACGGTGAAGGGCGCAAAACTGCTGTTTCCGCCCTTGCAGCAGCCGCACCCACCGGTGTACTTCGGTGGGTCGTCTGACGCCGCCCACGACCTGGCGGCCGAGCAGGTGGAGACCTACCTGACCTGGGGTGAACCCCCCGCCGAAGTGGCCAAGAAGGTGGCCGACGTGCGCGCCCGCGCTGCAAAGCGGGGCCGCACGGTCAAGTTTGGCATCCGCCTGCACGTCATCGTGCGCGAAACCGAAGACCAGGCCTGGGCCGCTGCAGAAGAACTCATCAGCCATGTGGACGACGTGACCGTGGCGCGTGCCCAGGCGGTGTTCTCACGCATGGATTCCGAAGGCCAGCGCCGCATGGCACAGCTGCATGCGGGTGGCGTCAAGCGCAGCCGCGCCGACCTGGAGATCAGCCCCAACCTGTGGGCTGGTGTGGGCCTGGTGCGTGGTGGTGCGGGCACGGCGCTGGTGGGTGACCCGGAAACGGTGGCGGCGCGCATCGAGGAATACGCGGCGCTGGGGCTGGACACCTTTGTGCTCTCAGGCTATCCGCACCTGGAAGAGGCTTACCGGTTTGCCGAGCTGGTGTTCCCGCTGCTGCCCGTGGGCGTGCGCGAGAAGCTCTCTGGCGGCAACCCGCTGGGGCCGTTTGGCGAGACCGTGGCCAATGACTTTGTGCCCCGCGCGTCGCAAAGCTGAATCGGCACCGCAGGAGATATGCCATGAGCATCCAGTCCATCAACCACGTGCAACTGGCCTTCCCGGCTGGGGCCGAGGCGCCCATCCGGCGCTTTTACGCCAGCCTGCTGGGCCTGCCCGAGGTGCGCCTGCAGGCCGGTAACACGCTGCGGTTTGCAGCGGGCACCCAGCGCATCGATCTGGTGCCTACCGAGCACTGGCAACCGGCGCCTGCGGTGTCGCACCTGGCCTTCGAGGTGCAGGACTTGCCCGCGCTGCGCCACCGCCTGCTGCAGGCCGAGCTGCCACTGGTGGAAAACCGCGCGCTGCCCGGCTACCTGCGCTTTTACGTCAAGGACCCGGCGGGTAACCAGCTGGAGTTCCTGGAGCCCGATAACGAACAGGACATCACACCATGACACAGACCACCCGAGAGCTGCAGATATCGCCTGTGGCGGACTCCGTCGATCTCCCGCTCGAAGGGCCTTTGCTCCCAGCGTCGCTGGTCCGCTTTGTGGCCAATGTGGCGCAGCGTCTGCTGCCCTGGGCCGTGCCTGTAGGGCTCATCGTGTTGTGGCAGATCGCCTCTTCTTCGGGCTGGCTTTCCACCCGCGTGTTGCCTGCACCGCTGGAAGTGGTGAAGGCAGCCTGGACGTTGACCCTGTCTGGCGAGCTGTGGACCCACGTCAAGGTCAGCGCAGGCCGGGCGCTGGCGGGTCTGGCCATCGGGGGCGGGCTGGGATTGCTGCTGGGCCTGCTCACCGGCTCGGTCAAGCTGTTCGAGACGCTGCTCGACTCCACCATCCAGATGGTGCGCAACATCCCTGCGCTAGCGCTGATTCCGCTGGTGATCCTGTGGTTCGGCATCGACGAGTCGGCCAAGCTGTTCCTCATCAGCGTGTCGGTGTTCTTCCCGATCTATCTCAACACCTTCCACGGCATCCGCAATGTGGACCCGGGCTTGATTGAGATGGGCCGCACCTACGGACTGGGGCGCTGGCAGCTGTACCGCCAGATCATTCTGCCTGGCGCCTTGTCGAGCATCCTGGTGGGACTGCGCTTCTCGCTCGGCCTGATGTGGGTGATCCTCATCGTGGCAGAGACCATTTCGGCACAGGCGGGTATTGGCTACCTCACGATGAATGCGCGGGAGTTCCTGCAAACCGACATCGTGCTCGTGGGCATCTTGCTGTACGCGTTGCTGGGCAAGCTGGCTGACGTGTTTGCCAAGGGGCTGGAGCGCTACTGGTTGCGCTGGCACCCCGGCTACCAGACGGCTTGAGCTGCGGGGCGCTGACTCCGACATTCCTACAACGCATTCATCACGACCATGACCCTTCCTTTCCTGATTCATCGGCGCGCCGTGCTCGGTGCCCTTGCGGCCCTGTCCAGTGGCCTGGCTGCGGCGCAAGGCAAGCCCGAGACCTTGCGCATTGGTTTGCAGAAATCATCCACACTCACCACCATCCTGCGAACACGGGGCACGCTGGAGCAATTGCTGGCACCGCTGAACGTCAAGGTCTCGTGGCACGAGTTCACCAGTGGCCTGCCTTTGCTCGAAGCCCTGAACCTGGGCAACATCGATGTCAGTGCCGACGTGGCCGACACCGTGCCCGTCTTCGCCCAGGCGGCCGGCGCCAACCTCACCTTCGTGGCGCAGGAATCGCCATCGCCCGCCGCCCAGGCCATCGTGGTGCGTGCCGATTCGCCCATCAAGACCGTGGCCGACCTCAAGGGCAAGAAGATCGGTTTTGCCAAGGCGGCGGGTGTGCACTTCTTGCTGATTGCAGCCCTGGAGAAGTCCGGCCTGACGTTCAAGGACATCGAGCCCGCCTACCTCACGCCGGCCGACGGCCGTGCAGCCTTTGAGCGTGGCGCCATTGACGCCTGGGTGGTGTGGGACCCGTTCCTGGCCGCCGTGCAAAAGCAGTCGGCGGTACGGGTGCTGGCCGACGGGCGTGATCTGGCGTCTTACCAGCGCTATTACCTGGCCGGGACTCCCTATGCCAAGGCCCGACCCGATGTACTCGGTGTGTTCTTCCACGAGCTGCAGAAGGCCGGTGCCTGGGTCAAGCAAAGTCCCAAGGACGCAGCCGCGCTGCTGGCACCGGTGTGGGGGCTGGATGCGGGCGTGATCGAGCTGGCCAATAGTCGCCGCAGCTATGAGGTGCGCGCCGTGGTGCCCACGGCCCTTGCCGAGCAACAGCGCATTGCGGATGCCTTTTTGGCCGAAAAGTTGTTGCCCAGGCGCGTGAATGCCCTCGATGTGCCTCTCTTCAAACCCGGAGCCTGATGCCATGAGCCAGAACGATCCCAACACAGCGCAGGGCGTGCGCCTGGAAGTGCGCAGTGTGGACAAGCGCTACGGCACGCGCGATGTCCTCAAGAAGACCGAACTCACGATTGAACCCGGCCAGTTCGTTGCGATTGTGGGCCGCAGTGGCTGCGGCAAGAGCACGCTGCTGCGTCTGGTGGCGGGCCTGGAGTCAGTCTCTGGCGGTGCGATCCGCCTGGACGGCCGGGACATCACGGGCCTGAGCGGTGACACCCGCATCATGTTCCAGGACTCGCGCCTTTTGCCCTGGAAGCGTGTGGCGGACAACGTGGCCCTGGGCCTGCCTCCCGAGCGGCGCGGCGCTGCGGCCGATGTGCTGGCGCGCGTGGGCCTGGGCGACCGGCTGGGCGAATGGCCGGCACGCCTGTCGGGCGGCCAGCGCCAGCGCGTGGCCCTGGCGCGTGCGCTGGTGCACAACCCGCGCCTGCTGCTGCTGGACGAACCCCTCGGTGCGCTCGACGCACTGACCCGCATCGAGATGCACCGCCTCATTGAAGGCCTGTGGCGTACCAGCGGCTTTACGGCATTGCTGGTCACCCACGACGTGCAAGAGGCCGTGGCCCTGGCAGACCGCGTGATCCTGATCGAAGACGGCCAGATCGCGCTGGACCAGCGCATCGACCTGCAACGCCCCCGTTCGCACGGTGACTCCGCGTTTGCCGCCATCGAAAAACGCATCCTGGACCGGGTGCTGCAAAAGCCTGATGGCGACCCCGCACACGAGGCGCCATGGCCAGGTGTGCCAGCGCATGGCCTGCGCTGGGCGGTGTGATTTTTCTGTTTCTCTCACCCACTGTTTTCATTTTTCAACGGACTATTCAAGGAGAACCCCATGTCCATTCAAGCCATCAACGTACGCAACCAGTTCAAGGGCAAAGTGCGCGAGATCATTCGCGGCGATGTCGTCTCTGAGGTCGATGTCGAAACCCCCTGGGGCATCGTCACCTCCGTCATCACCACCCGTTCGGTGGACGACCTGGGCCTGGTCGTGGGTTCCGATGTGGTCGCACTGGTCAAGTCCACGGAGGTGTCCATCGCAAAGCTGTGATGGAGCACGGCGCGCAGCCATCGTGGGTATTGCGGCTGAATTGCGCGCAAAGCGGGCGGTTGAAGCGACCTGCTGCGTGCGGGGGCCTGCGGTGCTTTGGACGAAGACTGCGACGGGCGAATAGCTCGTTTGGAAACGGTCGCATCGCAGGAGGGGAGGGCTGGGGGTTCATCAAGACAGCCGCAGCCCGCCTTCTTTTTGACCATCCACCACGTGCCTGTTCATGGCGCTGCTCGCATTCCAGGCCCCGCAGGGGCCTGTTTTTTTGGGGGCGGAACGATGCACGGGCGTGTGTTCAACCCCATAGACCAAGCGCAGTTGCGCTGAATGGTGGTTTTATGTATGATAAACATCATGCGAAATAGACAGCCCAATGCCCGAGCCGCCGCCAAAGAAGCGACCCATGAGCGCATCGTGTCGGTGGCGGCGCGGGCGATCCGTCGCCAGGGCTACCATGGCACCGGGGTTGCGGACATCATGAAGGAAGCAGGCCTGACGCATGGCGCCTTCTATGCGCACTTCGAGTCTCGCGAGGCCATGCTGGCCGAAGCGGCAACACAGGCGTGCGCTCAGTCTGTGGCGACGGTGGCGGGCGCTGTGGCGGGGGAGCCCGCCTTGCAGGCGATGGCAACCGTGCTCAAAGCCTACCTTTCGCGCGAACATGTTGAGAGCATCGAAACGGGTTGCCCTCTGGCCGCGTTGGGCTCCGAAACCTCGCGCCAGTCCCCTGAGGTGCGACGCGTCTCCACCCGGCACATCAAGGAAATGGTCGATCTGATTGCGCGCCAGTCACCCCAGTGGGGCCAGCCAGAAACGCATGAGCAAGCGCTTGTCACCTTGTCCACCATGGTGGGAGCGCTCGTGCTTGCCCGTGCTGTGGACGACGCCGCGCTGTCCGACAGCCTGCGCGAAGCCGCGCTCAAGCACCTGTTGCCGGCGGAAACGGCATAACGCGGATTCACACCCTGTCTCTTCTTGATCGTGCGATGGCACGCATTTTTTTATCATTACATATGATGTTTATCATGCGAAATTGCGGCCCAAACTCTGCACAGCATCTGGCGCGTCATGGATGGACGGCGTTTTTGGTGGAGCCTCGCCAGTCCGCGTGGCATTGCTGTGCAGCCATGCAATCCCTTGCAGCAAAGGAAACCCCATGAAAGCGTTTGTTCTGGATCGCTATGCCAAAAAGGGCGTACTCCGGCCTGCCGATGTTCCTGCTCCCTCCCTGCGCGACGATGAGGTGCTGGTGGAGGTCCATGCAGCGGGCGTCAACCCGCTCGACGCCAAGATCCGAGATGGTGAGTTCAAGCTCCTGCTGCCTTACAAGATGCCGCTCATCCTCGGGCACGATGTGGCGGGCGTGGTGGTGCGGGTAGGGCCGCGCGTGCGGCAGTTCAAGCCGGGGGACGAGGTCTATGCCCGGGCGGACGACTTTCACATCGGCACCTTTGCGGAGCTGATTGCGGTCAAGGAGTCTTCGCTGGCCTTCAAGCCCCGCAGCCTGACCATGGAAGAGGCAGCGTCGATCCCGCTGGTGGGCTTGACGGCATGGCAGGCGCTGGTGGAGAAGGCCCAGGTCAGCAAAGGGCAGAAGGTTTTCATCCAGGCGGGATCGGGGGGGCTGGGCAGCATTGCTATCCAGCTGGCCAAGCACTTGGGCGCCACCGTGGCCACCACCGCCGGCGCGGGCAGTGCCGCACTGGTCCAAAGCCTGGGCGCGGACGTTGTCATCGACTACCGCCAGCAAGATTTTGAAAACGTGCTGCGCAACTATGACGTGGTGCTGCACAGCCAGGACAGCAAGGCGCTGGCCAAGTCCCTGCGCGTGCTCAAGCGCGGAGGCCAACTTGTCTCTGTCTCGGGCCCACCCGATCCCGCATTCGGCAAAACCCTTCGTGCGTCGGGCTTCTTGCGGATGGTGTTCCGGCTGTTGAGCGCCGGTACCCGGCGCCGTGCCCAAGTGCTGGGCATTGGCTACTCGTTCCTGTTCATGCGTGCACAGGGCAGCCAGCTGCAGGAGATCACGCGTCTGGTGGATGCAGGGGCCATCCGCCCGGTGATCGACAAGGTGTTTCCCTTCGACGCAACCAACGAAGCCATCGCCTACGTGGAAACCGGCCGTGCCAAGGGCAAGGTCGTCGTCAAGGTGCGCTGAGCTCGCTTACTGCTGCCTCGCACCCGTCTCGCGTCCGTCTCGCACCTATCGAGCCCTCACTCCATATCCATCCTTAGCACAGCCCGTGCATATCCCTGTTCAGTCCCACCCCAACCCTGGAGATTCCCATGAAGATCGAAAACGCTGTTGTCCTCGTCACCGGTGCCAATCGCGGCATTGGCCTGGCCTTTGTTCGCGAGCTGCTCGCACGCGGTGCGCGCAAGGTCTACGCCGCCGCGCGCGATCCGTCCACCATCGTCCCGCAACCCGGCGTGCAGGCTTTGCGCCTGGACGTCAACAACCCCGAAGAGGTGGCGGCCGCCGCCGCGCAGGCGTCTGACGTGAGTTTGGTGATCAACAACGCGGGCATCGCCCAGCCCGGCGGGTTTCTGGCGGCCGACAGCGAAGAGGTCATGCGCCGCATCTTTGAGACCAATGTCTTTGGCGTGCTGCGTGTCAGCAAAGCCTTTGCCCCGGTCCTGCAGTCCAACGGAGGCGGGGCGCTGCTCAACGTGCTGTCTGTGGCGTCGTGGGTGAATGGCGGCGAGCTGGCTGCATACTCGGCCAGCAAGTCTGCGGCCTGGTCGCTCACCAATGCACTGCGCCACGAACTGGCCGCGCAAAACACGCAGGTCCTGGGCCTGCACATGGCGTATGTGGATACCGACCTGACGCGCGGCTTTGACGTGCCCAAGACCAGCCCGGTTCAGATCGTGCGGCGCGCGCTGGATGGCCTGGAAGCAGGCGCAGACGAGGTGCTGGCCGATGAGCTCACACAGCATGTCAAGCTCGCGATGACAGCCACGCGACCCAGCTACCTGCCGCAAGTGGCCTGAGTACGCCGCGCAGGGGCCACCCAGCTGGCGTGGCGCTCTGGGTGGCCCCTGGTGGCGACAAAGATCGGCCACCCAGCCGCCGGGTATCTGGCAAGAACCCTGGGGCTATTGCCCCCAGAACCGCCCGTGTTGCCTACACTCGGGCCCATGACGACCCTTCTGGTTTGCCCTTTTGCCGCCCTGGCTGTGCTGCCCCCTGCAGCGGCCTGCGCGCGAGCGGTGGCCAAGAAGAACGCGCGTCGTCAGCTGACGCCGGCACATTCCTGAGCCCGGCGGCACCCTCTCTCCTCATCCCCTTGTAGCGCAACCATCCACCGCCGGGCACCAGCCAAGCGCGGTAGCGGCCGTCTTGTCCCCACGGGGCACCGCCGCATTCGATGGAGTGCTTTGTATGCATGCAGTTGTGACCCCTGGCGAGCGCACGCTCACCGACCTGGACTATTCGCGCCTGACCAAGCTGGTCGGCAACCGGCCAGCCCCCTTGCTGGACGACCTGCTGGCCAACGCCGATATCACCAGCCCGCGCACCGTGCGGGCAGACGTGGTCACCATGAATTCACGTGTGGAGCTGGTGGACCAGCACACCCACCGGCGCCAGGTGCTGACCCTGTGCTACCCGCAGGACGCTGAGCCTGCGGCGGGCTTCATCTCGGTGCTGTCGCCGGTCGGCATCAGCCTGCTGGGCTTGCGGGCCGGGGACGTGGCCCGTTGGCAAACGCCCCATGGCGAAGAGTGCTCCGCCACCATCGAAAGCATCCAGTACCAGCCTGAGGCCACGGGCGACTACCTCACCTAGTCGCCTCCGCATTCCGGCCCGCTGCGGGCCGTACCACCGGATCACTGCCCACCAGACCGGCGCCAATCGCAATGGCCGCCGCTAGAGGCGTGCGCGTTGTTCACCACAGAAGGACGTACCACCATGACCCCTCGCTCCATCCTCGTCGTCACCGACTTTTCTGAACTGGGAGGGCACGCGCTGGCGCGCGCAGCGCTGCTGGGCGCAGAGCATCGGGCTGCGTTGCAGCTGGTGTATCTCTCCCAATCCGGCGAAGTGCCGCCACCCGACGTGGCCGTGCGACTGTCGCACCATGCGCTGCAGATTCGGCAGCGCCACCAGATTCCTGTTCATGCCGGAACACGCGTGGATTGCACGGTGGCGGATATCGCCCGCGCGGCAGCGGGTCACGACCTGGTGGTGTGGGGCATGGCCCCGCAGCGCGGGTTGCGGACCTGGTTCGGCGCGCACCCTGCGATCCAGTTGCTCCGTGCCTGCCGGCGCCCCGTGATCGTGGTGCGTAGCGCAGCGGCACAGCCCTACCAGAGCCTGATGGTGGCGGTGGACTTTTCTCAGGCTTCGCATCGCCTGGTGGAGCTGGGCCTGGCGCTCCACCCCCGCGCACGTGTGGAACTGTTCCATGCCGTCAGCACTGCCAATGAGGGCAAGCTGCGTTATGCCGAAGTGTCGGAACGCGCCATCCAGATCTACCGCGAGCAGTGCAGGCGCCATGCGCAGGACCGCATGTTCACGCTGACCGACTCGTACGATGTGCGGCGCAACCGGCTTTCATCCTCCATCGGCCGGGGCGACCCGGCGCGGCAAGTGCTGGTGGCGCAGCAAGGGGCCGGGGCCGACCTGATCGTGGTGGGCAAGCATCCCGCGTCCCGGTGGGCAGACTGGCTGTTCGAGAGCGTTGCGCAACGCATCCTGCGTGAAGCCCGCACGGACGTGCTGGTGGTACCGCACGGCTTTCAGTCCGCATCCCGGGGGGCCGCCCTGAAACGCCTGGCGACCGATCTGCCCGTGCGCCGTGTCAAGGCAGGCCAGCCGCGCCTGCCGAGCCATCCCAACCCTGCGGCGCTGCAGGGAGGCGCATGAAGAAGGAGCCCTGTGGACAGCCCTGCCGAGGTCCTTGGGATCGGCGTGCATGAGGCCTAGGCGGCCTTCGCGAGCAGCGTTGTGTACCGGCTCGCGGGCCGTACCAAGCCCAGATTTTCCCGCAGGGTGGTGCCTTCGTAGGCGGTGCGAAACAGACCGCGCCGCTGCAGTTCAGGCACCACCAGTTCCACAAACTCGTTGAGTGATTGGGGCAACACAGGCGGCATCACGTTGAAGCCGTCCGCCGCCCCGTTCTCAAACCATTCCTGCATGCGGTCGGCAATGGTCTCGGGTGTACCGATCACCACCCAGTGGCCGCGTGCACCGGCGAGGTATTCGTACAGCTGACGCACGGTGTATTTCTCTCGCCGGGCCAGCTCCAGCACCACGTGGGCGCGGCTGTTGATGCCCTTGGGTGGCTCGGGGATGTACGGCGGAGGTGCGTCAAGGTTCCACTTCGACAGGTCCTCTCCGGGCCAGAAAGGGGTGAGAGTGGCCAGGCCCACGCTGGGGTGGATCAGGGCCTGCAGCTCGGCCCACTTGGCCTGGGCTTCTGCCTCGGTGCGGCCAATCACGGGGGAGATGCCGGGAAGCACCAGCAGTTCTTCAGGACTGCGGCCGTACTTGGCCATGCGACCCTTCACATCCTTGTAGAAGGCCTGGGCCTCGGCCATGCTGGTCCAGGCGGTGAAGATGGCTTCGGCCGTCGCGGCGGCCAGTTCCTTGCCGTCTTCCGAGGAGCCGGCTTGCACAATCACTGGGTGGCCTTGCACCGAGCGCTCGATGTTGAGCGGCCCTTGCACCTTGAGGTGTTTGCCCACGTGGTTGAGTGCGTGCAGCTTGTCGGGGTCAAAGTAGATGCCGCTTGCCTGGTCGCGCACCAGGGCGTCGTCGTCAAAGCTGTCCCACAGCCCCTTGACCACGTCCACAAATTCGTGGGCGCGCTCGTACCGCGTGGCGGGGTCCGGGTGCGTGTCCAGGCCAAAGTTGCCGTGCACATTTTCGGCGCTGGTGGTCACCACGTTCCAGGCGGCCCGGCCCTTGCTGATGTGGTCCAGCGACGCAAACTTGCGCGCCAGCAGGTAGGGGTCTTCGTAGGTGGTGGAGGCTGTGGCCACAAAGCCGATGTGCTTGGTGACGACCGACAGCGCTGCCCACAGCGTCACGGGCTCGAAGTGCGAGATCCGTCCCTGGCGGCTGAAGGACTCGCGGTCGCCCTTGTGCCACACGCCGGGGCTGTCGGCCACGAACACCTGGTCAAACAGGCCACGTTCGGCTGTTTTGGCGACCTCGATGTAGTGATCGATGTTGACGCCCGAATCGACCTGTGAGCCCGGGTGGCGCCAGGCGGCTACGTGGTGGCCCGTGGCCATGATGAAAGCGCCGAGGCGCAGTTTTCTGGATGTGTCGGGTTGGGTCATGTGAGATTCCAAAACTTGTGGAGATGGCTCGCGGCCTTCGACACTGGCGCGGCCCAGGCCAGTGCACCCGTGGAACCGGCTTTGCCGGGCCAGGGGGGGGGCCTCCCCAAGGGGGACGGCGCCGAAGGCGACTCAGGGGGGCTACTCGGTAATAGTGATGCGATGCAGCTTGCGGTGCTGCGGAAAGAAGTCGCCCACTGCGTAGTGCTGGGTGGAGCGGTTGTCCCACACGGCCAGCGTGCCCGGCGCCCAGCGCAGGCGGGCCTGGAACTCGGCCACCTGGGGCAGGGCAAACAGCTGGGTCAGCAGCGCATCGCTGTGCGTGCGGTGCAGGCCCTTGATGTGGCTGGTGAAGGTGGGGTTCACGTACAGGATCTTCTTGCCCGTGACGGGGTGCACGCGCACCACGGGGTGCTCCACGGGCGGGTACTTGGCGCGGGCGGCCTTCAGTTCTTCGCCGCTGGCGTCCTTGCGCAGCAGGTACTCCGTCCAGCCACTGATCTCCCAGGTGTGCACGGCCGTGAGCGTTTCCAGGTAAGCCTGGAAGGCGGGCGGCAGGCTGGCGTACGCGGCCGTGAGGCTGGCCCACAGCGTGTCGCCGCCGCTGGCCGGGATCACCTGTGCATAGAGGCTGGTGCCCAGCGGCGGTTGCTCGCGCCAGGTGATGTCCGCATGCCATTGGTTGGACGCCTTGGGGCGCTCGGCCGTGCTCTCCACGATTTCGATCTCGGGGTGGCTCTCCAGCCGGGGGAAGAACGCCTTCACCTCGGCCACATTGCCAAAGCTGCGGGTGAAGTCCACCTGCTGCTGCGGCGTGATGTGCTGGTCGCGGAAGAACAGCACCTCGTGCACGGCCAGTGCCTGGCGCAGCTCGGCCTGCGTGGCGGCGTCCAGGGGTTGGCGCAGGTCCAGCTCGTGGATGACTGCCCCGATGGTGGGGGTGTAGGGCTCTACCGCAAAGCGGGTAAACGTGGTGTGCAAATCGTTGATCTTGGACATGGCGCTGCTTTCTGAAACGGTGGGGTGATGAAAGAGAACTCCCACACGATTGGGACAGCGCGCAGTGCGCGCATCAACGAAGCAGTTCGCATATGCATAGTCGGAAAACTGCGCCTTGCACTGGCGCGCGTGGGCCTGCCATCCGCAAATTTGGATATCTGTTTTTGGTCGTTGGCCCCCGCGCAGGGCCTGCCTAGAGTGATCGGCGACGTGTGCAGCACATTGCGCACGCACACCGGAACGACAACAGGCACGAAGGGTCAACAGATGAAAAAAACGCAATGGAAAACAGCGCTCTGGGCGGCTGCCACGACAGCCAGCGCAGCGGTGGCCCTGGGCCTGTGGGCGGGTAGCGCAGCCGCACAGGCGCAAGATCCCCTGAAGGTGATCCGCATCGGCATCGCCACCGGCGGTGTGGGCAGCGACCCGGTGCGCCATGGTGGCACCTCGGCCGCGCTGGCCTACACCGATGGCGGGCTGGAAGAAGAGTTCAAGAAGGACGGCGTGAAGGTGCAATGGACCTTCTTCAAGGGCGCAGGCCCGGCCGTCAATGAGGCACTGGTCAACAAGCAACTGGACTTTGCGTGGCAGGGCGACCTGCCCTCTATCGTGCACCGGGCCAGTGACGTGAAGACCAAGATCATTCTGGGCAGTGGCGTGCGCGGCGGGCTCTACCTTGCGGTGCCGCCCGACTCCAACATCCGCCGCCTGGAAGACCTCAAAGGCCGCAAGGTGGCCGTGTTCAAGGGCACCAACCTGCATCTGGCAGCCGTGCGCGCGCTGGCCGACAAGGGTCTGAGCGAGCGCGATGTGAAACTGCTCAATCTGGATTTGCCCAGCGCTGAGGCGGCGTTGGTCAGCAAGGACATCGACGCCGCATTTGGCTATGTGGGTTTTTTCAAGCTGCGTGACCAGGGCCTGGCCAAGGTGGTGTGGTCGGCCGCAGAAGATTCCTACAAGTACACCCGCCAGACGGCGCTGCTGGTGACCGACGACTTCGCCGCCCGCCACCCCAAGGCGGTGGAGCGCGTGGTCAAGACGGTGGTGCTGTACGCCCATAAATATTCCGACGAAAACCGCCGTGCCGAACTGTTTGCGCAGTGGGGCAAGGCCGAGTACGCCGAGAAGGTGTGGCGCGAAGACTTCATTGGCCAGCCGCTGCGCGTGCGCCTGTCGCCACTGCTCGACCCATTTCTGGTGGCGCGCTACAAGGACGCGGCCGACGAGGCCCACAAGCTCAAACTCATCCGCAAGAAGCCAGAGATCGATAGCTGGTTTGACCGCCGCTATCTGAACGCTGCACTCAAGGAGCTGAAGCTGGAGAGCTACTGGCCCGTGTATGGCGCCAATGGGGATCTGGTCGCCGCCCCTTGATGCAGGTCTCCAATCCGAACCACGGTGTCCAAGCCCGGAAAAGCCGCTCACCACCGCTCGTTGCAACCCGCCCGCACCTTGTGCGCGGCGGGTTTTTTGTGCCTGCGCCGAGGCAACCTCATAACGCAAGCGTCGCTGCTCATGCCGCAAACATCTTTGTCATTGCATATGAGTATTAACCATTTATTTTTATAACAAACGTCTTTTACATTTCTTTTGGTTGTTATCGATGGCGCTGCGCTCACCCCAGGTGGTAGCAACTCCACCACCCACAAAGGAAATGCAAAAGATGGCGATACCCGCACTGAACGCGGCCGGGCCAGGCTGCCCCGAGAGCCCGCTGGATGCGCTGCCGGATGCTCCCACACGCCGCCCCCCAGCGGTAAGGCAAAACGCCGCCTGGACTTGGGCGAGGCGTTCGCTTTGGGCCTGGCCCTTTCCGCTGGCCGTGCTGGCGCTGTGGCAGCTCTCCGCCCTGTGGGGTTGGGTGCCCGAGCAGGTGCTGCCCCCGCCCGCCGCCGTGTTCAAGGTGTTTGGCGAGCTGCTGGCCAGCGGAGAGTTGTGGGACCACCTGCGCATCAGCATGGTCCGTGTGTTTGCGGGCTTTGGCATCGGCCTGTCGCTGGGCCTGGTGCTGGGTGGTGCCATGGGCCTGTCGCCGACATTCCGTGACTACTTCTTCCCATTGTTCAAGGCCTTCAGCCAGGTGCCGGTGATCGGCTGGCTGCCGCTGCTGATCCTGGTGGTGGGCATTGACGAGGGGCTCAAGTTTCTGCTGATCGCCAAGGCGGCCCTGGTGCCGGTGGCTATCAACACCTGCCAGGGCATTCAGAACGTGCCCAACCGGTTGGTGGAGGTGGCGCGTGTGTATGGCTTTACCCGCTGGCAGATGCTGCGCAGGGTGGTGTTTCCGGCAGCTACGGCGCCCATCTGGAACGGCGTGCGCTATGGCCTCACGCATGCCTGGCTGGCGCTGGTGGTGGTGGAGCTGCTGGCGTCGTCGGAGGGCATTGGGTTCCTCATCGTCTATGGCCGCCAGCTCTTTCAGCTGGACGTGGTGCTGGCCGCCGTGCTGGCCGTGGGCATCGTGGGGTTTGTGATCGACAAGCTGCTGGCCGTGTCCGAGGCCTGGCTGCTGCGCTGGCGCAAGCCGGGTTTGTGAACGGGGTGTGCCAATGTCTTCTGTGAACGTGCAACGCAACGTGTTCCAAAAAGTGCCCGCACGCCTGCGGGGCTGGTTGCTGCCCGTGCTGATCCTGGCGGTGTGGTGGGCGGTGGTGGCTTCGGGGGCGTCTGATTCACCCCTGCTGGTATCGCCATTGGCCGTATGGCAGCGCGGTGTGGGCCAGGTTGTCAGCGGCGAACTGTGGGTGGCCTTGTCGGCCAGCCTGTGGCGCATGGGCTGGGGGTTCGGCATTGGCTCCGGCATCGGGCTGGCGGTGGGTGCGCTGCTGGGCTGGTCGCGCTGGGCCGAGCGGCTGGTGGGGCCTACGTTCCACACGCTCAAGCAGATCTCGCTGTTTGCGTGGATTCCGATGCTGTCGATGTGGTTTGGCCTGGGCGATACCGCCAAGGTAGCGTTTGTGGCCATGGCGGCGTTCTTTCCGGTGGTGCTCAACACGCTGGAGGGCCTGCGCAGCGTGCCGCGTGAGTACCTGGAGGTGGCCCGCGTGTACGAGTTCAGCGTGTGGCAAACGTTGCGCCGTGTGGTGGCGCCTGCCGCCGCGCCCTCACTGTTCACCGGCATCCAGCTCTCGCTCATCTACAGCTGGCTGGCCACGCTGGGGGCCGAATACCTGCTGGCCTCGGGCAAGGGCATTGGCAACACGCTGATCGACGGGCGCGAGCATTTCTGGATGGACCTGGTGCTGTTTGGCGTGGTGGTGGTGGGCCTGGTGGGCTTTGTACTGAACGCGCTGCTGGCCGCACTGGAAAAGCGCCTGCTGGCCTGGCGTGATCGCACGATCGCCAGGTACTGATGCTGCTGACGCATCGCATACGCATACGAACACAAGGAAATCAACATGGCACACGCCGGTACCCTGGCCATTCGCGGCCTGAACAAGCAGTACGAGGTCAAGGGCGAAGCCCTGCCCGTGCTGCAGGACATCCACCTCACCATCGAGCCCGGCGAGTTTGTGAGCATCGTGGGCTCGAGCGGCTGCGGCAAGTCCACGCTGCTGCGGCTGGTGATTGGCCTGGAGGGCGATTACCAGGGCGAGATCCTGCTCAACGGCCAGCGCATTGTGGGCACCAGCCTCAACCGGGGCATCGTGTTCCAGGAGCACCGCTTGTTCCCCTGGCTCACGGTCGAGAAGAACGTGGCGCTGGGCCTGCTCAACTCCAGCCTGACCGAAGGCCAGCAGCGCGCCACCGTGCGCGAGCACATTGCGCTGGTGGGCCTGCAAGGTTTTGAGACGGCCTACCCGCACCAGCTCTCGGGCGGCATGTCGCAGCGCGTGGCCATTGCGCGGGCGCTGGTCAACCGGCCCGACATCCTGCTGCTGGACGAACCCTTTGGCGCACTCGACGCCATGACCCGTACCCACCTGCAGCAGGAGCTGCACCGCATCTGGCAGCAGGAGGGCATCACCATGATCCTGGTGACCCATGACGTGGAAGAGGCCGTGTACCTGGGCGACCGCGTGGTCGTGATGGAGCCGCGCCCCGGCCGCATCCGCCGCACCGTGCCGGTGGGGCTGCCCCATCCGCGCGAGCGCACCTCCCACGCGTTCACCGCCATCAAGGACAGCGTGCTGCGCGAGTTCTCCGGCCACCCGGCGGCCGACCTGGCCGAGCCACCGCTCAAGCGCGGCGAGCAGCTGGCGCCTGCCGCGCAGTGGCAATTTGCTGTTTGATTGTTTGTTCCCCTTTTACAGATCCCCGAGATTCCCATGACACAACAAAACCTCCTCGCTTTTTCCACGCGCCGTTCGCTGCTGGTGGCTGGCGCTGCCGCATTGGCTGCCCCCATGGTGCTGCGCGCACAGTCGCCCGCCAAGGTCATCCGCATCGGCTCGCCCGACCTGGGAACGGCCGGCAAGCCTTCGCCGGGCGGCAGCGTGTTTGCGGTGCTGCAGGCCAACAAGTGGCTGGAAGATGAATTTTCCAAAGACGGCATCAAGATCGAGTGGAACTTCTTTCGCGGCGCAGGCCCGGCCGTACACGAGGCGCTGTCGGCCAAGCAGCTCGACATCGTCTCTCTGGGCGACCTGGCCGCCGTCATTGGCCGAGCGCGCGGTCTGCCCACCCGCTTCATTGCTGCCACGGGCCGGGGCAGCAACAGCTATCTGGCCACGGCGCCGGGCGTGAGCATCAAGACCGTGGCCGATCTCAAGGGCAAGAAGGTCACGGTGCTCAAGGGCACCGCCTACCAGCGCACCTTCGACAACCTGCTGGCCACGGCGGGCCTGACCGAAAAGGACGTGAAGCTCATCAACATGGACTGGCCCACCTCCAAGGCCGCCGTGGTGGCCGGGCAGATC
>NZ_JBGFFF010000064.1:0-26755 GCF_056175785.1 Acidovorax sp. LjRoot204 | reverse complement strand
GCAGTATCTTGCTGGTCTCGGAGGGGTCGGGGATGCCGCCATTGGCCATCGCCGCGTACAGGAAGATATTGACACGGCTGGCCATGAAGGCGGGGAAGTTGTGCCACAGGTTGTATTTGAAGAACTCCTTGAGGATGGTTCTTTTGGATTTGTCTGAGAGCGACATAAGAGCGGGGCCCGTGGGAAAGAAGATCAATGGGTCCCAGTAGTAGTGGTCGTAGAACTCGCGGATCTTGTCCAGCGATTGGCCCGTAGAGGTCAGCGCATCGACTGTTTTGGCTGTGACGCGTGGTTGGTCGTGTTCCCACAGCCCCATAGGCCGGTGCTCCAGGAAACCCACCGTTTCATACAGTGCGAGCGGGAATATCGAACCGATAGGGTTCTTGTACTTGTAGATGAACTGGCTGCCAAAGCCGACGATAAGCCAAGGGACGATGACCAAGCTCATGCGGATTCTGTAGGGCTTGGACAGTAGCCAAGTCAATCCCGCAAGCGGTATTAGATTCAACACGCCGTTGGGTCGCCCGAAGATTGCAAACGGTATGGTGACGAAGAAGATCAGCAACGACGATAGATCCACGCTGCGGTTGCGGATGCTCCTCCACACTTCGAACATCATGCCGCTGAGCGCAATCGCATAGATACCGTCCGAGTAGAAGCTGCTGGAGTAGTACACGACGCTGGGCGCCAGTGCGACAAAGATGAGGCAGTAGGCAAAGCTCTTCCACATGCGGCGCGCCAGCATCCAGGCCAGTATGCGTGCGCACACTGCTGCACAAATCAGCATCTGCAAAGCGATCGGAACCTCGACCCGCCCTGTTGCGCCGTAGGTGAGCAGCGCATAGAGATACCAGAATGCCGGCTTGTTGGCTTGGTGAACGCGATCGGTATCGACCTCCAGCATGATGGCAAGGCTGTCTTGCCCCAGAATTCCGGGCCAGGAGGCGACGAGCCAGGCGGCATACACGACGCCAATCAACGCCAAGACGAAGGCGAAGTACTGCAGTTCGGACAGCGCCAGAAAGCGGGTTTTGACGGCGCGCACGGCCGACGCGCCAAACCACACCTGCGAGGACGACGGCTTGAATCTCAAAGCTTGCTTCTCCACTAGATGCCAACTGGCGTAGGCCAGCACCACGGTAATGGCAAGCGATATGCAGAGCGTTCCTGTGAATCCCAGCTGGGGCCATCCATACTGAATGACGGTTTGCTGGATGGGAAATGCGAACAGATAAATGCCATACGAAGGATCTCCCCACCGGCCAGCGCGCCGGATGTATGCCGTGGCTTGAGTTCCGGAATAAATGATGAAAAACGGCAGCCCTAGCAGCAAAGCGCTATGCCGCCAGCCCGCCATCCACGCGGAGGCAGTTGCAAGGGCGATGGCTCCGCCCCACAGCACAGGCCGACGGCGCCAGTACGGCTCCAAGGTGTAGAGCGCGGCGCCGGCCAAGAAGAACGCACTCAGCTCACGACCGTGGTGAACCGTGCCGGTCACGTCGGGATTGCTGCGGGCGAGAAACCAGCCGATCAGAACCGCAATGCTCAAAAGCATCACGGGCCGGTACTTCAACAGACCAATCAACCCCGCTAGGCCCAGCGCAATGTAGCAGCGTACTTCGATGGGAATGGTCCACAGCGACCCATTCACGCCGAGGCGATAGGGGTTGTTCTCAAACACCCCGGGCAGCACGAAATGGATCTTCATCCCCAGCGCCTGCAGGTAGTTGGCCGTTGCGCGGTGTGTCAGGTACTCCTTCAACGGAAGTTGCGTGACCCAGGCGCCCAAGACATAGGCGGTCAATACCACTGCGACGGTAAGGGCTGGCCAGATGCGTAAAAAACGACGAAGCCCGAATCGCCAGAGGTTCGGATCCCTCTGCCAACTGGCATTCACCAGATACCCGCTGAGTACGAAGAAGATGGTGACCGCCAGCCCGCCCAGGCTGTGGATGCCGAAGAAAGACGGCTCCATCTGGCCCGTAAGCGCGAAGTGGTGGCTGTACAGCACCATCGTCGCGGCCACGATGCGGATCGCGTCGAAGTTGTTACCCGGGTGGGTGGCTGGGGATGGCACCCCCGTGTGGGCCTTCATGGAACTCGGGGCGCTCATGCGCTGGCCTGCAAAGCCAACCCCGCATGCTCCCGCAGAGGATGGAAGTGGATCTTCGGAAACCGCTCCTGCGCCAGCCGCACGTCGTAGGGCGAGGTGCAAAGGTACGCCAGTGTGTCGGCCGCGTCGTGCGCCAGGCGCAGCGGGTAGGCGTCGGTGAACGCGCGCAGGTCGGCGGCATTGTCGGCCGTGATCCAACGCGCGCCCGTGTACTGGCAGCCTTCGAGGCGCACGTCGGCGTCATACTCGGCTTTCAGGCGGTGCTGCACCACTTCAAACTGCAGCTGGCCCACGGCGCCCAGCAGCATGTTGCCGCCGGCATCGGGCTTGAAGACCTGGATCGCGCCTTCCTCGCCCAGCTGGGCCAGGCCCTGCTGGAGCTGCTTGGTGCGCAGCGGGTTCTTGAGCACGACGGTCATGAACATCTCGGGTGCGAAGAACGGCAGGCCAGTGAACTGCAGGTTGGCGCCGTCGGTGATGGTGTCGCCCAGCTGCACGCCGCCGTGCGTGGTGAAGCCGATGATGTCGCCTGCATAAGCTTCTTCGACGGCCTCGCGGCGCTGGGACATGAAGGTCACGACCGAGGTGGGACGCAGTTCCTTGGCGGTGCGCTGCACCTTGAGCTTCATGCCCGGCGTGTACTTGCCGCTCGCCACGCGCACGAAGGCGATGCGGTCGCGGTGGTTGGCGTCCATGTTGGCTTGCACCTTGAACACCACGCCAGCAAAGCCTTCGTCTTCGGGCTGGATGGTCTTGACTACGGGCTGTTTGTTGACTTCGAGCGTGCTCACGCGCGGGCCGGGTGGCGGTGCCATGTCTACCAGTGCGTCCAGCACCTCCATCACSCCGAAGTTGTTCACGCCGGAGCCRAAGAACACSGGSGTCWGCTTGCCGGCCAGGAAGGCCTCGYGGTCCCATGCGGGGGATGCGCCCACGGCCAGCTCCATGCTCTCCAGCGCGGCGTCAAACTCGGCGCCGAAGCGCGCGCGCAGTGTGGTTTCATCCGACAGAGGTATGGATTCAAAGTCCTGCGGGCGGCGTTCGCTGCCGGACTCGAACACCGTCATGGTCTTGGTGCGCAGGTTGATGATGCCGCCGAAGGCCTTGCCCTGGCCTACGGGCCAGGTCATGGGGCAGCAGGGCATGCCCAGCTCGCGCTCCACTTCGTCCATGATGTCCAGCGGGTCGCGTACTTCGCGGTCCATCTTGTTGACGAAGGTRATGATGGGCGTGTCGCGCTGGCGGCAGACYTCGATCAGSCGGCGCGTCTGCGCYTCCACRCCGTTGGCSGCGTCGATCACCATCAGSGCCGARTCGACSGCSGTGAGCACGCGGTAGGTRTCTTCCGAGAAGTCCTTGTGGCCGGGYGTGTCGAGCAGGTTGATCACGTGSTCGCGGTASAGCATCTGCATGACCGACGAGGCCACCGAGATGCCGCGCTGCTTTTCAATTTCCATCCAGTCGGAGGTGGCGTGGCGGCTGGCCTTGCGGCCCTTCACGGCGCCAGCGATCTGGATCGCACCCGAAAACAGCAGCAGCTTTTCCGTCAGCGTCGTTTTACCGGCGTCGGGGTGGGAAATGATGGCAAAGGTGCGGCGGCGCCGGGTTTCTGGGGCGTAGGACACAGGGGTTCCTGAATGGGATGGAGCGGGGCAGCGTGCCCTGCACAAGAATCTGGGGGCGGGGCCTGCGGGGAGGCCACGAGGTCTGCGGTCGCGGGATTTTACTGTTCCGTGCAAGGCTGGGGGACGGATTGCCCCGCTGGCGTAGCGCCGGGCGAGCACTTGCTTTTATAATCCGCAGATCCGAGGAGCGTTGCAGCGTCCCCAGCACAGGCGGGGCGTGAGGCTCGGAGTCATCTAGCAACGACGCTCATCCACTTCGCGTGCGGTGAGTCGTATCGACCATCCCCTTCGCGCAGTGGCTTTTCAAACATGCTTTGGAGCACACCATCATGAACGCACGCGTCAACGCCCCGGTCAACACCGACTGCATCATTGCCGATATCGGCCTGGCCGAATGGGGCCGCAAAGAGATCCGCATCGCCGAAACGGAAATGCCTGGCCTCATGGCCATCCGCGAAGAATTCGCCGCCAAGCAGCCGCTCAAGGGCGCGCGCATCACCGGCTCGTTGCACATGACGATCCAGACCGCCGTGCTAATCGAAACACTGCAGGCGCTGGGTGCACAAGTGCGCTGGGCATCGTGCAACATCTTCTCCACACAAGACCACGCCGCGGCCGCGATTGCTGCCGCTGGCACGCCCGTGTTCGCCATCAAGGGCGAAACCCTGGCGGAATACTGGGACTACACCCACCGCATCTTTGACTTCGGCGCTGCCGGCACTGAGGGCGAAGGCCCCAACATGATCCTGGACGACGGCGGYGAYGCCACGCTGCTGATGCACCTGGGCMAGCGCGCCGARAAGGATGCATCACTGATCGCCAACCCGACCAGCGAAGAAGAAACCTGCCTGTTCAACGCCATCAAGGCCAAGCTGGCCGTGGACCCGACCTGGTACAGCCGCAAGAGCGCCCACATCATCGGCGTGACCGAAGAAACCACCACGGGCGTATTGCGCCTGAACGAAATGGCCGCCAAGGGCAGCCTGATGTTCCGTGCCATCAACGTGAACGATTCGGTGACCAAGAGCAAGTTCGACAACCTSTACGGCTGCCGCGAATCGCTGGTGGACTCCATCAAGCGCGCCACCGATGTGATGATCGCCGGCAAGGTCGCCTGCGTGGCSGGCTACGGYGACGTGGGCAAGGGCTCGGCCCAGGCYCTGCGYGCSCTGAGCGCCCAGGTGTGGGTCACCGARATCGACCCCATCAACGCSCTGCARGCCGCRATGGAAGGCTACAAGGTCGTSACSATGGAATAYGCYGCCGACAAGKSCGACATCTTCGTGWCSRCCACSGGCAACMRSRACGTGATCCGCYACGAGCACATGGCCGCCATGAAGGACSARGCCATCGTGTGCAACATCGGTCACTTCGACAACGAGATCGATGTGGCTTCGCTGGAGAAGCTGCAGTGGGACGAGATCAAGCCCCAGGTGGACCATGTCATCTTCCCTGACGGCAAGAAGATCACGCTGCTGGCCAAGGGCCGCTTGGTGAACCTGGGTTGCGCCACTGGCCACCCCAGCTTCGTGATGAGTTCCAGTTTCGCCAACCAGACCATCGCGCAGATCGAGCTYTTCACCAAGCAGGACGAGTACCAGGCTGGCAAGGTCTATGTGCTGCCGAAGCACCTCGACGAGAAAGTGGCGCGCCTGCACCTCAAGAAGGTGGGCGCCATGCTGACCGAACTCACTGACGAGCAGGCCGCCTACATCGGCGTGTCCAAGCAAGGCCCCTACAAGGCCAACACCTACCGCTACTGATCCCGGTGCAGCGCGCCCCGGCGACGGAGCGCGCGCACGGTGGTCTGGCGCCGTTGCTCGGAGCAATGTCTGATTGCTCTTTAATTGATAGCTGCTGGCGCATGATTCAATAGCGCTACTAGCCGATTTGACTCTAAAAGGATGGGCGCGATGCGCGCAGATGTATTTTTGGTGGAGCGTGGCCACGCTGCCACGCGCTCGCAGGCGCAGCGCCTGATTGCCTCGGGCGTGCAGTGGCGCCTGTCGCCGCTGGCGCCCTGGCAGAAGGTTGTGAAGAACGGCGACGACATTCCGTCGGTGGCCGAGGTGCAGCTGCTGGACGATGCAGAAGCCAAGTACATCTCGCGCGGCGGGCTCAAGCTGGAAGGCGCGCTCAAGGCGCTGGGCCTGTCGGTGGCTGGCCTGCGGTGCCTGGATGTCGGGCAGAGCACAGGCGGCTTTACTGACTGCCTGCTGCAGCAAGGCGCTGCCCAGGTGATCGGGGTGGACGTGGGCCACGCCCAGTTGCACGACCGGCTGCGCAGCGATCTGCGTGTGGTGTGTGTGGAGGGCGTCAATGCCCGCTCGCTCACGCCCGATGCGTTGGTGCAGGCTTGTGAGATGGCCTTGTCCGAAGTCATCGTGCCCGAAGAAGACAACGAAACCCAACCCGAGGCCCCCTACAGCTGGATGCGCAACGGCGGCTTGGTGGACGAGGCGTACGACGACAGCGACGACGCCAAGGACCAGGACATCGAGGCCTTCAAGTCTGAGCGCGCGCAGCGCGCCCAGGGAACGCTGCCGGTGGAGCGCCGCCGCCGGCCCGAGTGCGCCGATGTGGACATCACCCCCAGTTTTGCGCTGGTGACGGGTGACCTGTCTTTCATCTCTCTCACCCTGGTGTTGCCTGCGTTGGTGCCGTTGCTGGCGCCCCAGAGCGACCTGGTCATGCTGGTCAAGCCACAGTTCGAGCTGCAACCCGGGCAGGTGGGCAAGGGCGGTATCGTGCGCGACGAGTCCTTGTATGCGGTGGTGGAGCAGCGCATTCGCGATTGCTGCGCCGCGTTGGGCCTGGAGGTGTTGGCGTGGATCGATAGTCCCATCCAGGGCGGCGATGGCAACCGAGAATTTTTTGTACACGCAAGGAGAGCCGCATGAATGCAGCCCACGCGCAAGGCACCGGGTTCCCGGTGAGTTTCGAGTTTTTTCCGCCCAAGACGCCTGAAGGTGCCGACAAGCTGCGCGTGGCACGCCAGCAGCTGTATGCCCTGCACCCCGACTTCTGCTCGGTGACCTATGGCGCAGGGGGCTCCACGCAAGAAGGCACCTTCGGCACGGTGCGTGAGATCCTGTCCGAAGGCGTCGGTGCCGCCTCGCACTTTTCGTGCATCGGGGCCACGCGCCAGTCGGTGCGCGAGCAGCTGGCCACACTCAAGGCCATGGGCGTCAAGCGCCTGGTGGCGCTGCGCGGCGACCTGCCCAGCGGCTAYGGCRCGGGCGGCGAGTTCCAGTACGCSAGCGACCTSGTGGCCTTCATCCGCGMSGARACCGGCCGSGACTTCCACATCGAGGTGGCSKSCTACCCCGAGGTGCATCCCCAGGCCAGGTCGCCCGAGGCAGACCTGCAGGCCTATGTGACCAAGGTGCGTGCGGGCGCGGACTCCGCGATCACCCAGTACTTCTACAACAGCGACGCGTATTTCCGCTTCGTCGAAGACGCTCACCAGCTGGGTGCCGACGTACCGGTGGTTCCGGGCATCATGCCGATTTCCAGCTCCACGCAGCTGATGCGGTTTTCGGATGCCTGCGGTGYCGAGATTCCGCGCTGGATCCGCCTGCGGCTGCAGGCGTTTGGGGACGACACCGCCAGCATCAAGGCGTTTGGCCTGGATGTGGTGACCGACCTGTGCGACCAGCTGCGCAGTGCCGGCGTGCCCGCACTGCACTTCTACACCATGAACCAAAGCGCCGCGACGCTGGAGATCTGTCGCAGGCTGGGGATCTGATGGCGGGGGGCACACAGCCTCCCGGGGCCCATCGCGGCGCTGCCCTGCGGGGGCTGCTGCGGCGAGCGGTGGGTCTCTGGCTGCTGTGCAGCGCTTGCACTGCTGTTCAAGCCCAGGGGTTGCAGGCAGAGCCGGATGCGCTGGCCCCTAATCTCTTGTCCGTGCCGGGCGAGGCCATGCTGATCGATCCCCCGGCCAAACCGGAACCCAGCACTCCTGCCGGGTCGCCGCTCAGCCTGGAGGCGGATGAGGTGGGTCTTGCCTCATGGTACGGGGCGCAGTTCCACCGGCGGCGTACTGCCAGCGGGGAGCTGTTTGACATGCGAGCGCTCACGGCCGCGCACCCCACGCTGCCCTTTGGCTCACGCGTGTGCGTACGCAGTCAGGCCACCGGGCGCACGGTGATCGTGCGCATCAACGACCGTGGTCCACACACCCGCAACCGGGTGATTGATCTGAGCCGGGGCGCCGCCGAGGCGCTGGGCATGGTGGGCCTGGGGCTGAAGCCAGTGGAGCTGTTCGCCCTGCAGGACGACGACAAGGACTGCCCGGCGGCGCCTTGACGCCAGGCTTTGAACAGGTTCTTGTGAGGCCGGTCAGCCGCCCGACTCGAGCGTGTGGGTGGCGTGTTTGTCCTGCGCCAGCAGCTCGGCCATCTGGGGCAAGGCGTTTTTGAGCGCGGCCTTCAGTGTGTAGGGCGGGTTGATCAGGAACATGCCGCTGGCGGGCAGGCCTGGGCGCTTGGTGTCGCCCGTTACCGTTTCCGTGATCTTGCTCGATTTGACGGTGAGCGTGGCGTGCAGCCAGCTTTTGCCCGCCTTGGTGGCCAGCGTTTTCAGGCGGCGGGGCAGGTCGTGGGCTTCGGGGCGCGGAATGATGGGGTACCAGAACGCATAGGTGCCCGTGGCAAAACGCTTGAGCGAGTCGGCCGCCATGTCGAGCACCTTGGCGTAGTCGCTCTTGATTTCATAGCTGGGATCGCACAGCACCAGGGCGCGCCGGGCCGGTGGGGGCAGGAACTTTTTGATGCCCTCAAAGCCGTCCTCGTGCAGCACGGCCACCTGGCGGCCCGCCTCCAGCTGGGCCACGTTGCCGGCCAGCGCGCGCAGGTCGGTGGGGTGCAGCTCAAACAGCTTGAGCTTGTCGTGGTCGCGCAGCAGGCGCTGGGTGATGAAGGGCGATCCGGGGTACACGCGCAGCGCCTTGCCCTGGTTGAAGGCGCCCACCATGTCCACATAGGCCTGCAGGGCGGGGGTGAGGGCGGGGGTGGTTGGCGCAAACAGCCGGGCCACGCCATTGGCGGCTTCGCCGCTGGTGCTGGCATAGTCCCCGTCCAGCCGGTACAGGCCCGCACCCGCATGGGTGTCCAGCACGGTCAGCGCCGCGTCTTTTTCGGTGAGATGTTGCAAGGCGGCAATCAGGACGGTGTGCTTGAGCACATCGGCATGGTTGCCTGCGTGGAAGGCGTGGCGATAACTGAACATGGCCCAATGGTAACGAGTGTGTTGTGCCAAGGGGGGCTCCCGTGTCCGGGCGCGGCACAATCGGGGGGCCGTGTGGTGGCGGGGGACGTGATGTTTTTGGCAGACAGGCCGTACTTTGTTAGCCATTTGTTGCCAAATCCGGCGCGGCCATGCTTCATGATCGCGCCTGCGGCGGGGTCAGCGTTTCGCCGTCGCCGTAGTTGCCTCATTGATTTGCATTTGAAATTGCCAGCCCGCCCCGTCCTCTGACCATGACCGCAAGCTCCAGCACAGCCCCCGCCAGTGGTGTCAGCCATATCGATGCGCTGCCCCCTGGCACCCGCCTGGCGGAGTTCGAGATCCTGGGTTTGCTGGGGGTGGGCGGGTTTGGCATGGTCTACAAGGCTTTTGACCATTCCCTGCACCGGGCGGTGGCCATCAAGGAGTACATGCCCTCGGCGCTGGCCGGACGCTCGCAGGGGCAATCGCTCTGGGTGCGGTCCTCGTCCGACCAGCAGACCTTCCAGGCCGGGCTGGTCTCTTTTGTGGGCGAGGCCCGTCTGCTGGCGCAGTTTGACCATCCTTCTCTGGTCAAGGTGTTCCGCTTCTGGGAGGCCAACAACACGGCCTACATGGTCATGCCGCTGTACTCGGGCATGACGTTCAAGCAAGCCCGTGCCCAGATGCGCACCCCCCCGCCCGAGGCCTGGCTGCGCAAGCTGCTGTGGTCGGTGCTGGATGCGCTGCGCGTGCTGCACGATGGCAACACGCTGCACCGCGACATTTCGCCCGACAACATTTTCCTGCAGGACAACGGCCCGCCGGTGCTGCTGGACCTGGGCGCCGCCCGGCATGCCATCAACGACCAGGACCGCAAGCACACGGCCGTGCTGAAGGTGAACTACGCCCCCATCGAGCAGTATTCCGACGGCGACGAGGAACTGCGCCAAGGCCCGTGGAGCGACTTGTACTCGCTGGCGGCGGTCATGCACGGGTGTTTGGCCAACGACACGCCTCTGCCCGCCACGCTGCGCTCCATCCGTGACCGCATGGTGTCGTTCTCCCGTATCGCCAAAACCGTCAAGCGGCAGTTTGGGGTGGAGTATTCAGCGCCTTTTGTCGCGGCAATTGCCCAATCGCTGGCCCTTCGGCCCGAGGACCGCCCCCAGAGCATCGATGCCTTTCTCCAGACCATGGAGATGACGTCGGCGCCGGACGATGTGCAGCACTTCGACTTCCGGGCGGAGTTGGGCGACATCTGGGTGGAGCCCGCCGACCAGCCTGGCCCGGGTCTGGCCACCCCTACCGTGGACGTGACCTCCGCCCCCAAGATCGTGGCCGAGATGCAGGCGCAGGCCCAGCGTGAGGACTTGGTGGCGGCGGCTCCCGCATCGGATGCCAGCCGCCCTGGCGATGATTTCGGTGGGGACACGGTCATGCTGGCTGGTCCTGACACCGTGGCGGCCGATGCTGGCGACACGGTGTTCATCGATGCCGGCGATACCGTGGTGGCCGACGACGATTCGCGCTTTGAGGACCTGCCGCACCACCGTTCACCGGGCGCAGGCGGGTCGCGTGCAGCCGATCGGCGTTCTGCGCCTTTGGAGCGGGATGTAGTGCGCAGCAATGGCAAGCCGACCCCATCCCCCCGGCGTTCCCCTTTGGTGGCGGGCATCGTGGTGGCGGCGTTGGTGGCTGTGGTGGCCGGTGCCGGTTGGCGCTGGAGCCAGGGCAGCAAGCCGCCCCGGGACGAGATCATTACGGAGATGGCCGAGCGGCCTGCCGCAGCGGCGGCTTCAGACGCTGCCCTGGTGGAGGTCAGCGCTCCGGCTGCTGCCGGGGGCGACGCGCAAGGTCTGAGCTCGGATGGCGCAGTGGCGTCAGCCAGCGCCGCCTCTGCGGCCGCACCTGCTCCTGCCTTTGTGGTTGCGTCTGCACCCAAACCGAGCCCCCGGGTGGCCAAGCGTGCAGGCGCAGAGCCCGCACCCACACCCATCGTGGTGCATGAAGAGCCCGTGCCGGCGCCGCCTCCGGTGGTGGCCGAGCCCAAGCCCCGCCCCGCACCGCCGCCCCGCCTGCCCTCGCCGCAAGAGGTGTGCGCCGACGCCAACTTCCTGGCCCGCCCGATGTGTATTCACCAAGAATGCCAGAAGCCGTCCCAGGCCAATCAAACTGTCTGTGTGGAAAACCGTCGCCGTTACGAGGCCGACGAGCAGCGCCGCCGCCAGACGCCGAACTGACCGGAGCAGGTGCCCTGAGGGCCTTGGCTGAGGGCGCTCTTGCGCTAACGCATGGCTCTTTCGTATAATAGAAGGCTTCGCAGCGCTTTTGTGGTCCCGCGGCGAAGACTTTTTGCCACCTAAGAGGCTTCCTTCAGAGAAGCACCGACCGTGGAAAAGGRCYCGCCAAACCCTCTTTTGAAGAGAAAACTCATGACMAMWACKTTCAGCGCMAAGCCCGCTGASGTSRYGCACGAGTGGTTTGTGATTGACGCGACCRACAAGGTCCTCGGACGAGTAGCCAGCGAAGTTGCTCTCCGTTTGCGCGGCAAACACAAGGCCATTTACACGCCTCACGTCGATACCGGTGACTTCATCGTCGTTATCAACGCAGCCCAACTCAAGGTCACCGGCACCAAGTCCTTGGACAAGGTGTACTACCGTCACTCGGGTTATCCCGGCGGTATCACGGCCACGAACTTCCGCGACATGCAAGCCAAGCACCCCGGCCGTGCGCTGGAAAAGGCTGTCAAGGGCATGCTGCCCAAGGGCCCCCTTGGCTACGCGATGATCAAGAAACTCAAGGTGTACGGCGGTGCTGAGCATCCCCACACCGCCCAGCAGCCCAAAGTGCTGGAAATCTAAGGAGCCTTGAGATGATTGGTGAATGGAACAATGGCACCGGCCGTCGCAAGTCCAGCGTCGCTCGCGTGTTTCTGAAAAAAGGCTCCGGCAAGATCACGGTGAACGGCAAGGACATCCAGTCCTACTTCGGCCGCGAAACCTCGATCATGATTGCCAAGCAACCCCTGGCGTTGACCAACCATGTCGAAACTTTCGACATCCAGATCAACGTGCACGGTGGTGGTGAATCCGGCCAGGCTGGCGCTGCCCGCCACGGTATCACCCGCGCCCTGATCGATTACGACGCATCCCTCAAGCCCGTCCTGAGCCARGCCGGCTTCGTSACSCGCGATGCMCGTGAAGTCGARCGYAAGAAGGTCGGTCTGCACTCCGCACGCCGCGCCAAGCAGTTCTCCAAGCGTTAAGCTGTGGCGCTGCCGGATGTTGCCTTGTGCAGCATCCACTGCAAGGCACTCCTTGCGAGTGCTTTACAGAGAAAAACCGCCTTCGGGCGGTTTTTTCGTTTATGGTGCGCTCTTTTCGTTTTTTTGGGAGGCCTTCCATGGTCCGCCTGTCGAGCCTATGCGCTTTCGCCTGCTTCGCCGTCGGTTGACCATCAGCGCCCCCCGGGTGGCCATCCGCAGCGCCTTGCCCTGGCCCTTTCGATGGCTGGCCCTGGCCGTGGTGATGGGTTTCTGCGCTGCCGTGGCGTTGTGGGCCTTTGAATTCGGCAAATCCATTGCCGGGATCGATACCGTTTCGCGTGACGAAGTGGTCCAGATGAAGGCGGAGATCAGCCGCCTGCGAGAAGAGGGCCAGGAGCGCCAGACGGTGGCATTGACCGCCGAGAGCCTGCTGGCCACCGAGCGCGCTGCCAAGGAAAGCCTGATGGCCCAGGTGCGCCAGCTTGAAGCCGACAATCGCACGCTGCGCGAGGATCTGGGCTTCTTTGAAAAGCTGATCCCTGCGGCCAAGACCGATGGGCTGGCCATTCGCGCGCTGCAGGCTGAGGTGCTGGGCGGGATGCAGCTGCGTTGGCAGGTGCTGGTGATCCAGGCCGCCCGCAATGCGCCGGAGTTCAACGGGCGGCTGGAGTTGGTGCTGGCGGGCACTCTGGATGGCAAACCGTGGGCACAGACCCAGCCACCCCAAGGCCAGTCGCTGCAGGTCAAACAATACCGCCGCATCGAGGGCGTGCTCGATCTGCCGCCGCAGGCCGTGGTAAAAACCGTGACCGCGCGCGTGCTGGAGGGTGCCACCGTACGCACCAGCCAGACCATGGCCATCGAATAGTGCAGGGTGGACGGTGGATGCGCTGATCAGGTTTTAGCGCTCTCGCCCCGGCAATCCAGCCCCAGCTGCCACCCACAACCTGCCGCCTTGCTGGCACGAATTCCATCCCCAAGCGGGCCTTTGTAACCGCCTGGCACTTCAGGAGTCTTCCGACCATGTTCTCGCGTAAAAAGCAGCCACCCATCAAAAGCCTGGTGGCACAGGGCACCAAGATCGAAGGCAATGTGCATTTTGCCGAGGGCATGCGCATTGACGGTGAAGTGGTCGGCGATATCCGGGCGGCGGCGGACCAGCCCAGCATCCTCGTGATTTCCGAGACGGCGCGGGTCGAGGGGGCGGTGCATGCCGACCATGTGATCATCAACGGCCAGGTGCTGGGCCCTGTGCATGCAGGAGAGCTGCTGGAGCTGCAGCCCAAGGCGCAGATCACGGGCAATGTGCATTACAAGGCCCTGGAGATGCACCAGGGCGCCGTGATCGCGGGGCAATTGATTCCAATGGCCGTGCTGGTGGAGGAAAAGCCCCCACTGAAGTTAGCGTCAAACAGCCAGTGACCTGAATTCCCGAGAGGTTTGCAGTAGTATTCCCTGCAAACCCTGAACCCGGAGTACCCCATGAGCGCWGTTGCCGAAAACATCCAGACCGAAATGCCCGCCCCCATCCTGTTCACCGACAGCGCGGCGGCCAAGGTGGCGGACCTGATTGCCGAAGARGGCAACCCCGACCTSAAGYTGCGSGTGTTCGTGCARGGCGGCGGSTGCTCSGGCTTCCARTAYGGYTTCACSTTCGATGAAATYACCAACGAAGACGACACCACCATGACCAAGAAYGGTGTGTCGCTGCTSATCGAYGCCATGAGCTACCAGTAYCTGGTSGGYGCCGAGATCGACTACAAGGAAGACCTGCARGGCGCSCAGTTCGTGATCAAGAACCCAAACGCCACCACCACCTGCGGCTGCGGCTCCAGCTTCTCGGCCTGAGGGGCACCGTGACAGGCGCAGCCCTGCACCCCTGACTGAATCAACCGCCTTCGGGCGGTTTTTTTATGGGGTGCGTTCGTTTCGTTTGAAAAACCCTGCAAACCATGCACCAGGAACCCTCCCAGAAAGTACTGCTGTGGCTGGTGGCCGTCGGCTTCTTCATGCAGACGCTGGACGCCACCATCGTCAACACCGCGCTGCCCGCCATGGCGCAGAGCCTGGGCGAGAGCCCGCTGCGCATGCAGTCGGTGGTCGTGGCGTATTCGCTGGCCATGGCGATGCTGATTCCGGCATCGGGCTGGGTGGCCGACCGGTTTGGTGCGCGCCGGGTGTACTTTCTGGCCATCGTCTTTTTTGTGGCGGGCTCGGTGTTCTGCGCGCTGTCGCACAGCCTGACCCAACTGGTGGCCGCCCGGGTGCTCCAGGGGCTGGGGGGCGCGCTGCTGCTGCCCGTGGGGCGGCTGGTGGTGTTGCGCACCTTTCCGCGCGAGAAGTTCTTGCAGGCCATGAGTTTTGTGGCCATTCCCGGGCTGATCGGCCCGCTGATCGGTCCCACGCTGGGTGGCTGGCTGGTCGAGGTGGCCTCCTGGCACTGGATCTTCCTGATCAACGTGCCGGTGGGCCTGCTGGGCTGTGCCGCCACCATGCGTTACATGCCCGGGGTACCCGCGCCGACGGTGGCGCGGTTTGACCTGGCGGGCTACCTGATGCTCGCCTTTGGCATGGTGGCGCTGTCGCTGGCGCTGGATGGCCTGGCCAGCCTGGGGCTGCGGCAGGCGAGCGTGCTGGTGCTCATGATCTTCGGGCTGGCGAGCCTGGTGGCCTACTGGCTGCACGCGGCGCGGCGGCCCGACCCCTTGTTTTCGCCCCGCCTGTTTTCGGTGGACACGTTGCGCATCGGGCTGCTGGGCAACCTGTTTGCGCGGCTGGGCAGCTCGTGCATGCCGTTCCTCATTCCGTTGCTTCTGCAGGTCACCATGGGCTATTCGCCGCTGCAGGCGGGCATGATGATGTTGCCCGTGGCGGTGGCGGGCATGTCCATGAAGCGGTTCACCACCACGCTGATCACCCGCTTCGGCTACCGCCAGGTGCTGGTGGGCAACACGCTGCTGGTGGGGGTGACCATGGCCAGCTTCGGGCTGGCGGCACCCTCGCAGCCGCTGTGGGTGCATGTGGTGCAGCTGGCGGTGTTTGGTGCGGTGAACTCGCTGCAGTTCACGGCCATGAATACCGTGACCCTCAAGGACCTGGGGCACGACATGGCCAGCAGCGGCAACAGCCTGCTGTCCATGGTGCAAATGGTGGCCATGGGGATGGGGGTGGCTGCGGCGGGGGCGGTGCTGGCGGCGTTCACCGATTTCTTCCAGCCCACCGGCACGACACAGACCCTGCAAGCCTTTCAGGCCACGTTTGCCTGCATGGGACTGATCACGGTGGCTTCAGCCGGTATCTTCTGGCAACTGTCGCCGCAAGACCGTTCCGGCGCCCAGGCAGGCGCCTCGGTTGATGCCGGGGACCACGGCTGATCGCCCTGTCCAGGGCTGTGTAGACCGGACGGCTCAGGCGGGGTACACCGCGCCCAGCACGCGGGTACCGGCCGCACCGGTCACGCTGGGCAGGTTGCCTGGCGCCCCCTGCAGCGCCTGGCGCGCCAGCCAGGCAAACGCGGCGGCCTCCACCTGCAGGGCGGGCAGGCCCAGCGCATCGGTGGCCACCACCTGCAAGGACGGGCAGGCAGCCTGCAGCCGCAGCATGAGCTGGCCATTGAGCGCACCACCGCCGCATACGGCCAGGGTTTTGCTATTGTTTGGATAGCTGTTGGCGCATATGGCACTAGCGCTTGCGGTGAATTCGGTCAATGTGGCCTGTACATCGGCCGCTGCGGTCTGCGCAAAGGGCTGCAGGTGCGTTGCCAGCCAGGCGGGGTTGAACAGGTCGCGGCCCGTGCTTTTTGGGGGGGGCTTGTGCAGATACGGCTCCTGCAGCAACGCAGCCAGCAGGTCCGGCAGCACCTGGCCCGTGGCGGCCCAGGCACCATCCTTGTCAAACGGCTGGCCGGTGTGCTGCTGGCACCAGTGGTCCATGAGGGCGTTGCCCGGGCCGCAGTCGAAGCCCAGCACGCTGCCATYTGCCCCCAGCACGCTGAGGTTGGAGATGCCGCCAATGTTCAGCACCAGCACCGTCTCGTCCGGCCGGCCGAACACGCCCTGGTGGAAGGCGGGCACCAGCGGCGCACCCTGGCCGCCCGCGGCCACGTCGCGGCTGCGCAGGTCGGCCACCACGGTGATGCCCGTCAGCTCGGCCAGCAGGGCGGGGTTGCCCAGTTGCAGGGTGTAGCCTGTGCCGTCAAATTCCTGGGGGCGGTGCCGCACCGTCTGCCCGTGGGCGCCTATCGCTCGGATGGCGCTTGCCGGGTGGCCGCTGCGCTGCAGCAGGGTGTGCACCACCCCGGCATAGGCCCGGGATAGCGCGTTGCCTGCGAGGGCCGCACGGTGCAGCTCGTTGTCGCCGGGGGTATTGAGAGCCAGCAGCTCGGTGCGCAGTGCGGGGGCAAAGGCGGCGCTGGCGTGGTGTGTGACCTGCAGGCGCAGGCCCGAGAAATCAGCCAGCACCCCGTCGATCCCGTCGAGCGAGGTGCCCGACATCAGGCCGATGTACAGATCGGACATGGCCTGACGGGTGGTGTCTGGAAGTGTGTGGGGGCGATCAGTCTGCGCTGGCCTGCTCGATGAGCGCAGCGGCGTTCAGCTGAACACGCATGTTGGCCGCGAGGCGGTCAAACGCAGGGCGTGCGGCTGCAGACACCGGTGCTGCGGCTTCGCTCTGGGCGACGATGGTCATCGGGTCCTGGTGCACGCCGTTGACGCGGAACTCGAAGTGCAGGTGCGGGCCGGTGGCCCAGCCCGTGGCGCCCACGGCACCCAGCGTCTGGCCTTGTTCGACCGACTGGCCCTGGCGCACGTCAATGCGGCTCAGGTGGGCATACACCGTGACGTGCTGGTTGCGGTGCTTGATGAACACCACGTTGCCGTAGCCGTTCTGCACACCCGCAAACTCCACCACGCCATCGCCCACGGTGCGCACGGYGGTGCCCGTGGGGGCCGCAAAGTCGGTGCCCAGGTGGGCGCGCCAGGTTTGCAGGATGGGGTGCAGGCGCATCTTGAAGCCGCTGGTCACGCGCGAGAACTCGACGGGTGAGGTCAGGTAGGCGCGGCGCATGCTTTCGCCGTCCAGCGTGTAGTACGCGCCCTTGGTGGCGTTGGGTTCCTGGAACCAGACGGCCTGGTGGGTCTTGCCGTTGTTGACGAACTCGGCGCTCAGCACGCGGCCGCTGGACAGGGGCTCGCCATCGGCTTCCAGGGTTTCGTACACCACCGAGAAGCGGTCACCCTTGCGCAGCGAGCGGCGGAAGTCGATATTGCCCGAGAACAGTTCGGCCACTTGCACGGCCACGGCGTCGGGGATGTTCGACGCGTCGGTGGCGGCAAACAGCGAGCTATTGATGATGCCGCCCGCCAGACGGCTGTTGGTCGTCATCTTGGCGGTTTCGATGCGGGTCGCAAACTTGTTGTCGCCCGTGCGCTCGACGATCAGGCGGCGGAAGTTGCCGCTGTCGTCCGGCACCCAGCGCACCGTCAGGCGGATGAGGCGGTGGTCGTYGGTGGTTTCTGCCGACACGATGCGGCCGGTGCGACCCAGCACGTTCTGGCGCACCGGCGTGTCGCTGCGCATGAAGGCGGCGGCGGCCGGGTCGGCCACGCCCATGCGCTGCAGCAGCGACTCGGGGGTGTCGCTGCTGCGCACCTGTTCGGAGCGGAACAGCGAAAAACTGGGCGCATCCAGCTGTCCCAGCACCATGTTCTCGGCGAGCGATTCGACCGGGTAGTTCACCATGCGCACCGGCAGCTCGGCCGGGTCGGGTGCGAAGGAGGCCACGGCAAATGCGCCGCCGCCGCCCGTCAGCAGGATGGCTGCAACGGCGGCGGTGATGCGTTTGGGATGTTGTTGGATCGTGCGGGACAGCCGGTCAAGCAAAGCGATGCTGGCGGTGCGGACCGTAGTGAGGCCGTGAATCAAAGGTCTATCCCCAGGGTGATTGCGGATCCGTGGCACACCCCCGGTGTGAATGCGGGGCGGGGCCAGGAGCACAGACTGTCAGGCTGCAGCCATTCGACAGGTTGATGAAAAACAGGTCGAAACGGCGGGCCCACTAGAATCCGCCTCTGCAATGTGGGCTGAAGTATAGCGGTGCATGCTGTCTAGACATCCCAAAAAACCCTTATGAATCAATCTGCTGTTACAACAACCCCGGTCACTGATGGTGTAAGACAAGCCCTCGAAATCTCGCTGCGCGGCGTGCAAGAGCTGCTGCCACAGGACGAATGGGTCAAGAAGCTGGCGCGTTCGGAGGCCACGGGCCAGCCGCTGCGCATCAAGCTGGGTCTGGACCCCACGGCCCCCGACATCCACATCGGCCACACGGTGGTGCTTAACAAGATGCGGCAACTGCAAGATCTGGGCCACCAGGTCATCTTCTTGATCGGCGACTTCACCAGCCTGATTGGCGACCCCTCTGGCCGCAACAGCACCCGCCCGCCGCTCACGCCCGAGCAGATCAAGGTGAATGCCGAGACCTACTACAAGCAGGCCAGCCTGGTGCTGGACCCGGCCCGCACCGAGATCCGCTACAACAGCGAATGGAGCGAACCCCTGGGTGCTACCGGGATGATCCAGCTGGCCGCCAAGTACACCGTGGCGCGCATGATGGAGCGCGACGACTTCCACAAACGCTTCACCACCGGCCAGTCCATTTCGGTGCATGAGTTCCTGTACCCGCTGATGCAGGGCTACGACTCGGTAGCCTTGAAGAGCGACCTGGAGCTGGGTGGCACCGATCAGAAGTTCAACCTGCTCATGGGCCGTCATCTGCAGCAGGAATATGGCCAGGAGCCGCAGTGTGTGCTCACCATGCCGCTGCTGGTGGGCCTGGACGGCGTGGACAAGATGTCCAAGTCCAAGAACAACTACATCGGCATTGCCGAGGACGCCAACACCATGTTTGCCAAGGTGCTGTCGATCAGCGACACCCTGATGTGGGACTGGTACACGCTGCTGTCGTTCAAGAGCCTGGCCGACATCGCCGCGCTCAAGGCGGAGATCGCTGGCGGGCGCAACCCCAAGGACGCCAAGGTGATGCTGGCCAAGGAGATCGCCACGCGCTTCCACAGCGCGGCTGCGGCCGATGCCGCGGAGCAGGATTTCATCAACCGCAGCAAGGGCGGCGTGCCGGACGAGATCCCCGAGGTGAGCGTGTCTGGCGCGCCGCTGGGCATTGGTGCGCTGCTCAAGCAAGCCAACCTGGCCCCCTCGACCAGCGAGGCCAACCGCCTGATCGACGGCGGCGGCGTGCGCGTGGAAGGCAGCGTGGTCAGTGACAAGGGCCTGAAGCTGGACGCCGGCACCTACGTGGTGCAGGTGGGCAAGCGCAAGTTTGCACGGGTGACTTTGGCCTGATTTGGGGTTAAATCAGCCGCAAGCGACAGAAGAATAAGCGCTGATAGCTATCAAAATGAAAGCGCTGAGGCCGCAGGGCCCAGCGCTTTTTTCATGACCCGTCCAGGTTGTCGTTCAGGTCCGGGTCGGGCACATCGCCAATCGCCTGGCGGGTGGCCTCGGCCTGCACCTGCAACCAGGCGCAGAAGGCCTTGATCTCCGGCCGTTGCGCGCTGCGCGGCCCCACCATGAGCCAGTAGGCCAGGGGCGAGTCGATGCGGTGGCCGGGCAGCACCTCCACCAGGTCGCCCGCGGCCAGGGCATCGGCAATCAGTGGCATGCGCGCCAGGGCCAGGCCCTGGCCGGCCAGCGCGGCCTGTACGATCTGGTGGGCGTAGTTGAAGTACAGCCAGCGCTGGGGCTGGAGCTTGGTCAGGTCGCGGGTGTCGAACCAGCGGCGCCAACTCAGGTACTCCAGGTAGTGCGTGCGGTGGGCGTCGCCCGCCTCGATCAGGGTGAACTGCGCCACATCGGCGGGGGTGCGCAGCGGCTTGCCGCTCTTGAGCAGCCAGGGGCTTGCCACCACGGCCAGTTGCTCGCCAAACAGGCGGATGCCGCCCTGCGTGGCCCCGGCCGGCATGGCATAGCGCAGGGCCAGGTCCACGTCCGAGGTTTCCAGGTCCACCTGCACGTCGCTCGCATCAATGCGGATGTCGATGCCGGGGTTGTCGCGCTGGAACTCCTCCATGCGCGGGATCAGCCACATCGACGCAAAACTGGCCCAGGTGGTGATGGCCACGCTGCGGCGCCCCGCCGTCTGGCGCACCAGGCGCACGGCGGCGTCCATGCGCTCCAGCGCCGGGCCCACGGCGCGTTGCAGCTGCGCGCCCGCGCTGGTCAGCTCCACCGCGCGCGTGTGGCGCAGGAACAGSGSCACGCCCACTTCTTCYTCSAGCGMCTGGATCTGGCGGCTCACGGCSGACTGGGTGAGGGCCAGCTCGTCGGCGGCCGCGCGAAAGTTCAGGTGTTTGGCCACGGTCAGAAAGGCGCGCCAGTGCCCTGTGGCCACGGGCCGGGTGCGCAAGACGGCGGGAGAGTATTCGGCAGAGGCCATGGCAGTGATCCTGAGTGCGATTCATGCGTTGACGGAATGAATAGCGTACCTTGTTTTCATTGGACTGTGTACGGTGTAAAGCGCACTATCCAGGCTCCTCAACACGTTTTACTGAAGCCAAGGAGCCTGTCATGTCCCCCCGCAACGTTCTGGAATCGCAACAATCCGTCCACGCCGCCACGGCTGGCCGTCGCGCGGCCGGTTGCTGGAAACTGGCCACAGGCCAGGCCTTGTCATTGCACCCCGACACCCATGGCGTGCTGCAGATCGCCCAGGGGCAGGCGTGGGTCACCTTGCGTGGCGTTCTGGCGGACATGCCGGGCGCCGCTGTGGACCACGTGCTGCTGCCCGGCCAACAGCTGACGGTTGCGCCGGGGCAGCATGTGGTGATGGAAGCCTGGGCCGGTTCCGGCTGCGCGGAGCCGGTGGCTTTCCGCTGGGACGTCTTGGCAGCCCCTGCTCTGGCGCAGCCCGCCAGCACAGCCGCCAGGGATTGGGAATGTGGCGTCGTGCAGCCGCTGCGCGATCTGGGGCAGGCGCTAGGGCAGGGCGGACGCGCCCTGGGCACGGCGCTGGCGGGTGTGGCGGGCGCGGGCGGCCGGTTTGCCGTCGGCTTCGCCCGGTTTGCTCTGCTTCGGATAGCAGCGCCGCTACAGCGCAGGCCGGCCTAAGAGCCTGTTCAATGTCTTTTTGGAGAGCGCATTGGAGTGCACTCGGGATGAGTGGATGCTTCGGGTGCGCCGCATGGGCTCGTGCCCATGCAAGCAGTCGGGGCGTCCAATCGCCCGATTTCACTCCAACCCTTCGGGCAAGTGCCTTGCCGGGCGGTCTGCGGCGTTGCAGCGCTTGTGGATAGCCGGGCTATTCACTGCGCACTGCGCCTTGCATCCCATCCCGGCAAGGGACTTGTGCGACTCCAAAAAGACGTTGAACAGGCTCTCCCATGCAGGAAAAGCATCAATCGGTGCCGTGCTTTTCATTGGACGTTGTTCTGCAACCGGCGCACCATACGGTCATATTAGGGTTAACCCGGAGAAAGCCATGACAACCTCTCACGCTCTTCATCTGTTTGCATCTTCCCGCGCCACGGGCGCTGCCGCCGGTGAGGCGGGACATGTGGCCGCAGGCGCCGCCGTCACCCTGGCCCCCAAGGCCGCGATGACCCTGCGCATTGCCGAAGGCCAGGCCTGGGTCACGCTGGGCCAGGGCCTGGGCGATGGCAGCGACGTGTTTCTGTGCGCCGGTCAGTCGCTGCCTGTGGCGGCAGGCCAGGCGGTGGTGGTCGAACCCCTGAACGGCCGCCGCCTGCAATACCGCTGGGTGCGCGGCGATGCCGCCGATGCGCGGCCTGCCACGTGGTGGCGCCGTGCGTCGGTGGGCAATGGGGCGCCCGCCTGGGGCGACGCCTGCTGTGCCTGACATGATCCCAGGGGCGTCTTGCCCCGGGTGATGTGACTTGTTAAGAACGGCCAGTGCTTGTGACGCAAGCGCTGGCTGTTCTTTTTTACTTCGAGGGGCTGGATGTGTTGTCCAGCCAGTCCGTCAGCTGCGTCTGCAGCGTCACCATCAGCTCATTCGACAACGCGGGTTGCGCCGCTACCGTGGCGCGGGCCAGCACCATCCCCCCCACCATGGTGGCCAGCACATGGATCGCGCGGGCGCGGTCTTGTGGCGATGGGGTGGCGCCGCCGCCGGCATCGGCAGCGCCGTCAGCCAGCAGCTGGGCAAACCGCTGGATGTTGCGCTCGATGCCCTGGGCAAACACTTCGGATAACCCGCCGCCCGCCCGCGCGGCGTCCACCGCCAATGCGGCCACGGGGCAGCCTGAGCCCGGCGCGTCGCGGTGTTCAGGTGAGAGGTAGCGCTGGATGCGGTCGCCCACCGTAGCGTGAGGCCGCTCGCCGTCCAGCACGGGGATGGACCAGTCGAACGCCTTGGTGCACGCCTGCTGCACCAGCACATCCTTGGACGCGAAATGCCGGTACAGCCCGCCATGCGTAAGCCCGGCATCGCGCGTGATGTCGGCCACCCCTACGCCGGTCAGCCCCCGCTCGCGGTACAGGCGGGCCGCCGCGTCCAGGATGCCCTGCCGGTTCTCTGCGGCCTGTGCTTTGGAAACCTTCATGGAAGCCTCTTATTGATTGCGGTCGTACGCAAAAATGGGTTTGCGGTTTATGATGACGGTTGCAATCATAAAGGTGCAGAGCCTCTGTGCCCCAACTGTCTGACGAGGTGAATCCATGAAAAATGCGAGTGGTATGAGCAGCAACGAGGGGGTGACCTGATGCGCCGCGTGGTGGTCACAGGCATGGGCCTGGTGTCGCCGCTGGGCTGCGGTGTAGAACTGGCGTGGCAGCGCTTGCTGGCTGGGCGCTCCGGCCTCTCGCGCTTGCCGGACGCGGTGACAGAAGGCATTGCCGCCAAGGTCGCCGGGCAGGTTCCCGGCATAGCGCAAGACCCCGAGGGCGGCTGGAATGTGGACGCCATTGTCTCGTCCAAAGACCAGCGCAAGATGGACCGCTTCATCCCCTTTGCGCTGGGCGCGGCGCAGCAGGCGCTGGCGCAGGCGGGCTGGCGACCGGCCGACGGGCGGGCGCGTGAGCGCACGGCCACGGTGATCGCCTCGGGCATCGGCGGCTTTGGTGCGATTGCCGAGGCCGTGCGCACCACCGACACGCGCGGGCCGCAGCGGCTATCGCCGTTCACGGTGCCATCGTTCCTGGTCAATCTGGCGGCGGGGCAGGTGTCGATCCGCCACGGGCTCAAGGGACCGCTGGGGGCTCCGGTCACTGCGTGCGCCGCCAGCGTGCAGGCGATTGGCGATGCCRCACGCCTGATCCGCAGCGGCGAGGCCGATGTGGCCGTGTGCGGCGGCAGCGAGGCCGCTATCGACCGTGTGAGCCTGGGCGGCTTTGCGGCGGCCAAGGCGCTCGGCACGGCGTTCAATGACACCCCCGAGCAGGCATCGCGCCCGTTCGATGCGCAGCGCGACGGCTTTGTGATGGGCGAGGGCGCAGGCATGCTGGTGATCGAGGCGCTGGACCATGCCCTGGCGCGCGGCGCACAGCCGTTGGCCGAGCTGGTGGGCTACGGCACGTCGGCCGACGCGTACCACATCACCTCCGGCCCCGAAGACGGTGACGGCGCCGCGCGCAGCATGTGGGCCGCGCTGGCGCAGGCAGGGCTCACGGCCCAGGACGTGCAGCATCTGAACGCACACGCCACGTCCACCGGTGTGGGTGACCGGGGCGAGCTGGCCGCCATTCGCAGGGTGTTCGGCGCGGCTGCGCAGGTGGCCATCAGTTCGACCAAGTCGGCCACCGGGCACCTGCTGGGGGCGGCGGGCGCCGTGGCCGCCATCTTCACCACCCTGGCGCTGCGCGACCAGGTGGTGCCCGGCACGCTGAACCTGCACACGCCCGATGCGCTGGCCGAGGGGCTGGACCTGGTAGCCCTGCAGCCCCGGCCCATGGCACTCACGCATGCCATGCTCAACGGGTTTGGTTTTGGCGGCGTGAATGCCACGCTGATCCTGCGGCGCTGGTTGCCCACGGCTTGACGCTGGCAACGCGGGCGCACGCGCCGCACGGTGTGCAAAGGGCGCCGGGCGGCGCCTGTTCAGATCACGAGTTCTCCGCGCATGGCTTCAAACGCGGCCAGTGCCGCTTCACCATCGAGCCGCTCCATGCGGGCCAGCGCATCGGCGTCTTCCACCGTGCTGAACGCCAGGCTGAACTGCTGAAACCGCCGCCCCGCCAACGGGCCGTTGTGTACTACCTCCACGTTCACATGGCGCGGGTCGTTGCGGATGCGTTCGATGAGCTTGAGCACAGCCTTTTGCGGGCCTTCGAGTTGCTGGCAAAAGCGCTGGCCGTCAAAGATCAGCAGGCCCGTCACGTCCAGCTCGGCGTTGACCTGGCGCGCCTTCGCGGCAATCTCTGCCACGACGGCGGTCGGCTGGTCGGGCGCCAGCGTGCTGACGTAGAGAACTTCGTAAAGGGCGGAGCTGATTTTCATAAGTAGCGCCCAATGTAGAAGGCCCGGCTGCGCGGTGCAATGTCAAAAGACATAGGCGCGGCAGGCGTTGCGGGGCGGCTGCACAGCTTCGCGGTCACGGCCCGGGTCCCTAGAATGGCGCCACCATGAACGTCTCCCTGCCGCCCCATGCGTGTCCGCCCGCCTGCCAGCAATGCCGCTTGCGCAAAACGGGGGCCTTCACGGCCGTGAAGCCGGAGGTGCTGGATTTCATCGAAGGCTTTCGCACCGACAGCCTTGCCGTGGAAGCGGGCGGTGCGCTGGTGCGCGAGAACCAGACCAACGCCAAGCTGTTCACGCTGTACTCGGGCTGGGCSTTTCGCTACAAGACGCTGAGCGACGGGCGCCGACAGATCCTCAACTTCTTGCTGCCCGGTGACCTGGTAGGCCTGCAGCAGGAGTTTGGCGATGTGTCGGCCCACGGTATCGAGGCGCTGACCGACTGCTCGCTGTGCGTGTTCCAGAACGACAGCCTGTGGGCGCTGTTTCGCGAGCACCCGCGCCTGGGCTACGACATCACCTGGCTATCGGCGCACGAAGAGGGCCATGTGGACGACAACCTGSTCACCRCSGGCCGCCGCAACGCSRCCGAGCGYGTGGCCATGCTGCTGATGCACYTGTACCGCCGGCTCGACCGTATCGGGCTGGTGGAAGATGGCTCGGTGGCGTTCCCGCTCAACCAGCAGCACATTGCCGACGCACTCGGGCTGTCGCTGGTGCACACCAACAAGACGCTGCGGCGCCTGTCCATGCTGGGCCTGCACGAGCTGAAAAACGGGCGGCTGCGCCTGCTCAACACCCGCGCGCTGGCACGCATTGCCGAGTACTACGACACCCCGCCACGCTTGATGCCGCTGCTGTAGCGCCGTCGTTGCGGCAGGTTTGGGGTTCAACAGGCCGCAAGCGCTAGTCAATCATATGCAGTTAGCTATGGATTGGATAGCGTGTTGTGCCCCGTGGGCTGCAGCCGATAATCCACGCAACGCCCGCGCGTCGGGCTTGTGCTGCGCAACCCCCATTCCATTTTCATGACCCCACTCGACATCCTCATCATGGCGGCCGGCAAAGGCACGCGCATGAAAAGCCGCACCCCCAAAGTGCTGCAGCGCCTGGCCGGGCGCCCGCTGTTGCACCACGTGCTGGACCAGGCCGCGCACCTGCAGGCCCGCAGCGCCATTGTCATCACAGGCCATGGTGCTACAGAAGTAGAAGCGGCTACCGCAAACACGACTAGCGCTACGGGCACTTTTGACCTGAAGTTTGTGCGCCAGGAGCCCCAGCTRGGCACCGGCCACGCCGTGCAGCAGGCCGTGCCGCACCTGCGCGACGACGGCACGGCCGTGGTGCTGTCGGGCGATGTGCCGCTGACGCACGCCGACACCCTGCGCGCCCTGGTGGCTGCCAGCGAAGGTGACAAGCTGGCCCTGCTGACGGTGACCCTGCCCGACCCCACCGGCTACGGCCGCATCGTGCGCAACGCCGACGGCGCCGTGCAAGGCATCGTCGAGCACAAGGACGCCACCGACACCCAGCGCGCCATCACCGAGGTCTACAGCGGCATCATGGCCGTGCCCGCGCGGCTGCTCACGCCCTGGCTGGCGCGGCTGACCAACCACAACGCCCAGGGCGAGTACTACCTCACCGACGTCGTCGCCATGGCCGTGGCCGATGGTGTGCCCGTGGTGGCCCACCGCATCACCGACGCGCTGCAGGTGGCAGGCGTCAACAGCCCGCTGCAACTGGCCGAGCTGGAGCGTGCCCACCAGCTGCGCCAGGCCCGAGCCTTGATGGAGCAGGGCGTGCGCCTGGCCGACCCGGCCCGCTTTGATGTGCGCGACGACACCCGCACCGGCGTGCGCGGCGAACTGGTGTGCGCGCAGGACGTGGAGATCGACGTCAACTGCGTCTTCACCGGCCGCGTGGAGCTGGGCGAGGGCGTGAGCATTGGCGCGAACTGCTGCATTGCTAACGCGCGCATCGCAGCGGGCGCGGTAATTCACCCCTACACCCACATCGACGGTGAAAAGCTGGGCGCCACGGTGGGCGAG
>NZ_JBGFFF010000063.1:0-26795 GCF_056175785.1 Acidovorax sp. LjRoot204 | reverse complement strand
GCCGTGCTGTCGGGCAACCGCAATTTCGAGGCGCGCATCCATCCCAACCTCAAGGCCAACTTTCTGGCCAGTCCGCCGCTGGTGGTGGCGTACGCCATCGCGGGCACGGTGCTCAAAGACCTGATGACCGAACCCGTGGGCAAGGGCAAGGGTGGCAAGGACATCTACCTGGGCGACATCTGGCCCACCAGCGATGAAGTCCACGCCCTGCTCAAGTTCGCCATGAACGGCAAGGCCTTCCGCGAAAACTACGCCAAGGTGGCGACCGACCCCGGAAAGCTGTGGGAGAAGATCAAGGGAGTTAGTGGCACGGCCTACACCTGGCCCGCCAGCACATACATTGCAGAGCCGCCGTTTTTTGCCCAGTTTGCGCTCGACAAAGGCGCTGCGGCCGCGTCGGCGGTGCACAGCGCGCGCATCATGGCGCTGTTCGGCGACTCCATCACCACCGACCACATCTCGCCCGCAGGCTCCATCAAGGAAAGCTCACCCGCAGGCCAGTGGCTGTTGCAGCACGGCGTGCAAAAGGCAGACTTCAACAGCTACGGCGCCCGCCGGGGCAACCATGACGTGATGATGCGCGGCACCTTTGCCAATGTGCGCATCAAGAACCTGATGATTCCGCCCACCGCCGATGGCTCGCGTGAAGAGGGCGGCGTCACGTTGTTCCAGAACGATGGTCCGCTGCAGGGCGAGAAGATGTTCATCTTCGATGCCGCCATGCAGTACATGGCGCAGGGCACGCCCACCGTGATTTTTGCGGGCGAAGAGTACGGCACCGGCTCCAGCCGCGACTGGGCCGCCAAGGGCACGCAACTGCTCGGCATCAAGGCGGTGGTGGCGCGCAGCTTTGAGCGCATTCATCGCTCCAACCTCGTGGGCATGGGCGTGTTGCCGCTGCAGTTCAAGGCGGGCGATTCTTGGGAAACGCTGGGCCTGACGGGCAACGAGGTGATTGATGTGGTGCCTGATGCCGCACTCACGCCACAGAGCGATGCGAGGCTGGTCATCCACCGTGCCGATGGCACGCGCCAGGAAGTGACGGTGACCCTGCGCATCGACACCCCCATCGAGGTGGACTACTACCAGGCCGGGGGCATCTTGCCGTTTGTGCTGCGCCAGCTGCTGGAGGGTTGAGGGCCCGCTGCATCCTTCTTCCTTGCCGCATCGCGCCCTGCGCTGATGCGTGCACGCAACGCCTGGGCGCAGCGCCGTCCCGGGTTGTCTTGGACGGGGCTTTGGCCCCGTTTTTCATGGTGCGAGCGCTCTGGTCATTTCCTTACGCGTAGATACACTTGTGACGTTGTGCGGCCATTTCGCTGGCACTGCCATTCACCCCTTCGTCCATGCCACCTCCCAACAGCTCTCCGACAGCGCGCATGCCCTGGTCGGATGCGCCCGCCATCACCGTGGTGCTGGTGGTGGCAGTGCTGGCGCTGGTCGTGGTGCCGCTAGCGCAGATGCTGGGGGATGGGGCGGGCGCCCAGCACGGGCTGGAACCGTTGCTGGAGCTGGTGGCGGTGCTGCTGGGACTGCTGGTGGTGTCGGTGTCCCTGCACGCCCTGGAGGCGCAGGAGCAGGCGCGCGCGAATGTCCTGGTGGTGGGTTTTGGCGTCGCGGCGGCCTGCAATTTTCTGCACGGGGTGCTGGTGCACTCCGGCCCTGTGCACATGCCGCCGGGCAGTGCCGACATGTCGTTGTGGCTGAGCAGTTGGGCGCGTGTGGCCGAGGCCCTGACCTTGGGGCTCACCGCCACGCGGTTGTCGGCCCCCGGGCCGGCCCGCGCCTGGCTGGCAGCGGCGGGGGGTGTCACGCTGGTGCTGGCAGGGTCGTCGCTGGGGCCGCTGCCCCAGTGGTTTGCCCATGCTGCAGACGGTGCCTTGCGCCAGGTGGTGGCCGTGGGGCTCGCCCTGGCCCTGGCCGCCAGCGCGGTGGTGCTGCATCGCCGCAGCCGCAGCGAAGAGGCACCGCGTGAACGCCTGTTTGCCTGGGCGGCCGGAGCGTTCGTGTGCGGCGAGGTCACGGTGGGCGCGCTGGGCGGGCATTCGATGCTGGGTGGAGTGCTGTCCCATGGCTTTCGGGTGGTGGCGTATGCGCTGCTGTACCAGGCGGTGTTTGATGCAGGCATCCGCCGCCCGTTCGCGCGCATCCAGGAGGCCGAGAGCCGGTTGCGCGAGAGCGAGGGGCGTCTGTCATTGCTGGGGCGCAACCTGCCGCACAGCGTGTTGTTCCAGATCGTGCGCGAGCTGGATGGCCGGGTGCATTTTGTGCACATGGGCGACGCCATCGAACGGCTGAACGGGGTACGCGTCGAAGACGTGTTGCAGGACCCACGCGTGCTTTACAGGCAGATCCTCCCGGAAGACATAGATCGCCTGCGGCAGGCAGAGCGCCAGTCCTACCTGTCCATGACCAGTCTGGAGGCGGTGTTTCGGGTGCGCCGCACCGACGGCCAGGTGCGTTGGATGCACCTGAGTTCGTCGCCGCGCCGGCTGCAGGATGGCCGGGTGCTGTGGGATGGCGTGCAGACCGACATCACCGCCCACCACCAGGCCGAAGAGGCCGCGCACGCCCAGCAGGCGCTCATGGCCAACACGCTGCGCCATGTGCCGGGTGGTGTGTCGCGGATTGATCGGGACTTGCGCGTGCTGTACGTCAATGAACAGCAGGCACGCTGGCTCTACACCACGCCCCAGGCGCTGGAAGGGCAGCGGCTGCAGGATGTGATCCCGCCCGAAGTGTTCGCGCGCATCCACCCGCATCTTGAAAAAGCCTTTGCTGGCGAGACCGCGGTGTTCGAAAACCGCATTGACGGCCCTGACGGCACACAGTTTCGCCACACCACCATCGCCCCAGAGAGCGTGACGGCGCAAGGGGTGGCAGCCGTGGTGCTGTTTGCCTACGACTTGACGGCGCTCAAGCGCATCGAACAAGAATTGGCCCAGCAGAAGGCGCATCTGGCCAGCGTGGTCAATGCCATGCCGGACATGGTGTTCATGAAGGACACCAACGGGGTGTACCTGTCGGTCAACCCGGTATTCGAGCGTTTTGCGGGCCGGCCCGAACGCGATGTGGTGGGCCGAAACGACTACGACCTGACCAACGCGGCCGAGGCCGAGCGCTTTCGCAAGTACGACCAGCGCGCCATGCAGGCCTGGCAGCCGCTGGTGTATGAGGAAACGCTCACCTTCGCCGAAGACGGCTACCAGGGCCAGTTCGAGACCATCAAGACGCCCATCCGCGATCTGCATGGCCGCGTGACGGGCATCCTGGGCGTGTGCCGCGACATCACAGACCGCAAACGCGCCGAACAAGAGATCGAACGCCTGGCGTTCTACGACGCGCTCACGGGTCTGCCCAACCGCCGCCTGCTGCTGGACCGCCTGCAACGCTCCATCGCCGCCTGCCAGCGCACCAGGAACCTCGGGGCCCTGCTGTTCATCGACCTCGATAACTTCAAAGACCTCAACGACACCCTGGGCCACGACATGGGCGACCAGCTCCTGGCCCAGGTCGCCGCCCGCCTGGTGGGCAGCGTGCGCGAAGCCGACACCGTGGCCCGCTTCGGCGGCGACGAATTCGTCGTCATGCTCGAAGCCCTGGCCCCTGACCTGCAAAACGCCGCCACCCAGGCAGAAACCGTCGCCGAAAAACTCCTGGCCAGCCTGAACCAGCCCTTTGACCTGGACGGCGCCCAGCACTACAGCACCCCCAGCATCGGCATCACCCTCTTTGGCGACGAACGCCTCACCGTGGACGAACTCCTCAAGCGCGCCGACCTGGCCATGTACCAGGCCAAAGCCGCAGGACGCAACACCCAGCGCTTCTTCGACCCCGACATGCAGGCAGCCGTCAACGCCCGCTCCAACCTCGAAGCCGACCTGCGCCAGGGCCTGGCCCGGGGCGAATTGCTCGTGCACTACCAGCCCGTCGTAGACCACCACGCCCGCCTGCTGGGCGCAGAAGCCCTGGTGCGCTGGCGCCACCCCCAGCGCGGCATGATCAGCCCCGGCGACTTCATCCCCCTGGCAGAACAGACCGGCCTCATCCTCCCGCTGGGCCAATACGTGCTCCAGACCGCCTGCGAACAACTGCAGCGCTGGAGCCAGCACCCGGACACCGCCCACCTGTCCATCTCCGTCAACGTCAGCGCCCGCCAATTCCGGCAACCCGGCTTCGTGGCCGAAGTGCTGCAAACCTTGAAGAACCACAACGCAGACCCCCGGCAACTCAAGCTCGAACTCACCGAAAGCCTGCTGCTGGGCGACATCGGAGACACCATCGCGCGCATGGTGCAGCTCAAGAGCGAAGGCGTGGGTTTTGCGCTCGATGACTTTGGCACTGGCTACTCGTCCCTGTCCTACCTCAAGCGTCTGCCGCTGGACCAGGTGAAGATCGACCAGAGCTTCGTGCGGGACGTGCTGACGGACCCGAACGACGCGGCGATCGTGCGGACCATCCTGGCGCTGGCCAAGAGCCTGGATTTGGAGGTGGTGGCGGAGGGGGTGGAGACGACGGGGCAGCTGTCGTTCCTGAGGCTGCATGGGTGCGAGGGGTTCCAGGGGTATCTGTTTGGAAGGCCGGGGCCCGTCGAGTTGTTCGAGCGTGAGCATCTGCCGGGCCATTCAGCCTCCTCGCTGCCGACCGCTCTGCCCGCACCGCAGGAGCCGCAGCCATGAACGGTGTGGGCATCCTGTGGGTGGACATTGATACCCAGCATGCGGCGGCCGCGCGGCGGCTCATGGCAACGCGTTACCCCGACTGGCGGGTGGTCAACAGCCCCACGCCAGAAACTGCCAAGGCTCCCCTCGCCAGCCAGGCCTGGGATGCCGTGGTGCTGTGCCTCAAGCCCACCGACCAGGAACTGCCCGGCCTGCTGGAGCTGTGCGCTGGCCGCCCGGTGCTGATGTGCATCGATGCAGCGCAAGAGGCCCTGGCTGCGCGCGCCTTTCGCTGCGGGCTGGGCGACTATGTGCTGCGCGAGGCCGATGGCGTAGCGCACCTGAGCGAGCTGCTCAACCGCCTGGTGGCGCTGGTGCAAGGCGCCAAGGGGCAGGGCCAGCCCGTGCGCATGGTGGATGCCCGCATCTGGCAAGAGGCTCTGACCATGCTGCAGGAGCAGCGCTCGGCCCTGCAGGCCACGCTGGCCAGCATGAGCCAGGGCATCTTCAAGACCGGGCCCGATGGCCGCATCACCGTCTACAACGAGCGCGTGCTGGAGCTGCTGAACTTGCCCGAGTCGCTGATGGCCACCCGCCCCACGCTGGCTGACCTGACGCGCGTGCAGGCCGAGCGCGGTGACTTTGGCGAGGGCTATAGCCTGGTGGACCGTCGCGGACACGACTACGTGGCACAGGGTGCTGTCGCTGCTGCCCCGGCGCTGTACTGGCGCACCACACGCGATGGCCGTACGTTCGAGGTCCGCACCACCACGCTGGCCGATGGCAGCCTGGTGCGTACGTTTGCCGATGTGAGCGACTACGTGCGTGTGGAGAACGAGCTGCGCGAGAGCGAGGCGCGCTTTCGGTCCCTGAGCGACCTGTCGTCCGACTGGTACTGGGAGCACGATGCCGAGGGCCGCTTTGTGCAACTGGCGGGCGATCTGAGCGTGAACGGCATCCCGCTGTCGGACGTGATGGGGCGCACGCGCTGGGAGATCGGCGCCCTGAACATGACTGATGCCGACTGGGCTGCGCACCGCGCGGTGCTGGCCGCGCACCAGCCGTTCCGTGACCTGGAGCTGCAACGCCGGCGCGCGGACGGCAGCATGCACTGGATCTCGGTCAGCGGCGTGCCGGTGTTTGACGCCAATGGCGCGCTGCGTGGCTACCGGGGCGTGGGCCGCGACATCACCGAACGCAAGCAGGTCGAGAGCCAGATCGAACGCCTGGCGTTCTACGACTCGCTGACCGGTCTGCCCAACCGCCGCTTGCTGGTGGACCGGCTGCAACACGCCACGCTGGCGGTTGCGCGCTCTGACACCCAGGGCGCGCTGCTGTTCATTGACCTCGACAACTTCAAGGACCTCAACGACACGCTGGGCCATGACACCGGCGACCAATTGCTGCTGCAGGTGGCGCAGCGCCTGAAGGGCTGCGTTCGGGAGTCCGACACCGTGGCCCGTTTTGGTGGCGACGAGTTCGTGGTGCTGGTGGAGGGCCTCAGCCCCGACCCCGCCCACGCAAGCGCCGAGGCTGCGCTGGTGGCCAGCCACATCATCACCACGCTGGGCAAGCCCTATGCGCTGGGCGATGCCAGCCACCACAGCACACCCAGCATAGGCATCGCGCTGTTTGGCCAGCAGACCGTGAGCGTGGATGAGCTGCTCAAACATGCCGACCTGGCCATGTACCAGGCCAAGGCGGCGGGGCGCAACACCCAGCGCTTCTTCGACCCCGACATGCAAGCGGCCGTGAGCAACCGCTCGGCCCTGGAGGCCGACCTGCGCCGCGGCCTGCAAGACAAGGAGCTGGTGCTGTACTACCAGCCGGTGGTGGACGGCAAGGGCCGCCTGCAGGGCGCCGAGGCCCTGGTGCGCTGGCGCCACCCACGACGGGGCATGGTCTCACCCGCCGAATTCATACCGCTGGCGGAGCAGACCGGACTCATCCTGCCGTTGGGGCAATGGGTGATGGAGACGGCCTGTGCACAGCTGGTGGCTTGGCAGCGCAGCTCGCTCACGCGACAGTTCTTTTTGTCGGTGAACGTGAGCGTGCGGCAGTTCCGCCAGCCCGACTTTGTGGAGCAAGTGCTGGGCGTGCTCGATGCCACGGGCGCCAACCCGGAGCGCCTCAAGCTCGAACTCACAGAGAGCCTCTTGATGGCCGATGTCGAAGATGTGATTGCGCGCATGGAGCATCTGCGCCGCTACGGCGTAGGCTTCTCGCTGGACGACTTTGGCACCGGCTATTCCAGCCTGAGCTACCTCAAGCGCTTGCCGCTCGACCAGCTCAAGATCGACCAGGGCTTTGTGCGCGATCTGCAGACCGATCCCAACGACGCTGCCATTGTGCGCACCATCCTGGCCCTGGCCGACAGCCTGGACCTGGCCGTGGTGGCTGAGGGCGTGGAGACCACGGGCCAGCTGGAGTTCTTGCAGCGCTACGGCTGCAAGGCCTTTCAGGGCTACCTGTTTGGCCGGCCCATGCCCGCCGAAGTGCTGGAGCGTGCGCTACGGCCTGCGCTATGACCTGCGCTAAAGCAAAGGTCCGCCGGTGCGCGCAGTTCACAATCGCGCCATGAAAAAACAGGTGTTGGTCGCCGGTGGCGGCATTGGCGGCTTGGCTGCTGCGTTGGGCGCATCTCGGGCCGGGTGGGAGGTGCGGCTGTACGAGCGCGCTGCCGCGTTCAGCGAAGTGGGTGCGGGCGTGCAGATCGGGCCCAACGTGGTGCGCCGCTTGCAGGCCTGGGGTCTGCAGCAGCCGCTGCAGGCGGTGGCTGCCTTCCCCAGCCGGTTGCAGGTGCGCAACGCCGTCAGCGGCAAAGAACTGGCCGTGTTGCCCCTGGGTCCCACGGCGGTGGAGCGCTATGGCGCGGCCTACGCCACCATTCACCGAGCGGACCTGCATGGCCTGTTGCTGTCTGCCGTGACCAAGTACACCGACACGCAATGGCATCTGGAGCATGCGATTGACAGCTTTGCCGATGCCGACGGCGTGGTCACCGTGCGCACCAGCCGGGGCAAGCAGGTTGAGGGCGATGCCCTGATTGGTGCCGATGGCCTGTGGAGCCGCACCCGCACCCAGCTTCTGGGCGCGGTACCGCCACGCGTGACGGGGCACCTGGCCTACCGCGCGCTGGTGCCGCAGCATGCGCTGCCCGACGCCTTGCGCACGGCGCAGGTCACCGCATGGCTGGGCCCGCGCCTGCACGCGGTGCAGTACCCCGTGCGTCGGGGCGAGCTGCAAAACCTGGTGGTCATTGTGCAAGGGCCCGCACCGCAAGACCTGGAGAGCTGGGACCACGCCGCCAATGCCGCAGGCCTGGAGCACGCACTGCAAGGCATCTGCACCGCGCTGCAGGACGTGGTGCGCAGCGTGAGTGCCGCGGGTGGGGCGGGCTGGCGCCTGTGGCCCTTGTGTGACCGCCCGCCGGTGCGCAGCGCCGACGAGATGGCACAAGGCCTGGTGGGCCTGCTGGGCGATGCCGCGCACCCCATGCGGCCGTACCTGGCCCAGGGCGCGGGCATGGCGATTGAAGACGCGGCCGAGTTGCAGCGTGCTTTGGCCATGCACGACCTCGATGTGCCGCTGCGTCTGCGCCGCTATGCGCTCAACCGCTGGCAGCGCAACGCGCGGGTGCAGGCCCGGTCGACGCGCAATGGCCGCATCTTCCACGCCACGGGGCCGGTGCGCTGGGGGCGCGACCTGTCGCTGCGCCTGCTGGGCGAGCGCCTGCTGGATGTGCCCTGGTTGTACCGGGGCGACGGCTCCAGCGCCAGTTCGTTATGACGGTTGGCCTGCGGGGGGCGCACTGCGGATAAGCCGTTGGCGCATGGCCTATGCATGCGTTATCAACCGGACATTCCAGTTGTCAGGACATTCCCTATCCGGTGCAACCCGCGAGCGCGTTTTGCAGGGTGAACTTTGCGCAGTGTGCCACGCTCTATCCCTGTGTGTGCAATGCCACAAAAAGGCCGGCCACACGCCCGCGAATTTGCTGTTCAAGCGCAGGTCGTGGTGCTAAAAAGAGCCAAGCCGGTAGCGATTGCCAATGCAACACCGTGGTACCACCTGAGCCCGCCAGGGGTGCCGCTACAGGAGGTCGTATGGATGCCATCAGCAACTTCGCCGCGCGCTATGCCCGTAGCCGCGAAGAGGAAATGTCGATCGACGAGTACCTCGCCGAGTGCAAGCGTGACCCCATGGCCTATGCCACATCTGCCCAGCGCATGCTGGCAGCGATTGGCGAGCCCGAGATGGTGGACACGCGCAACGACCCGCGCCTGTCGCGGCTCTTTGCCAACAAGGTCATCAAGCGCTACCCCGCATTCACCGAGTTCTATGGCATGGAGGAGTCCATCGAGCAGGTGGTGAGCTTCTTCCGCCATGCCGCGCAGGGGTTGGAGGAACGTAAGCAGATCCTCTACCTGCTGGGCCCTGTGGGCGGTGGCAAAAGCTCCATTGCGGAGCGCCTTAAGGCGCTGATGCAGAAGGTGCCGTTCTATGCGCTCAAGGGCTCGCCGGTCAACGAATCACCGCTGGGTCTGTTCGATGCCGCAGAAGACGGCCCGGTGCTGGAGGAGCAGTTCGGCATTCCGCGCCGCTACCTGCAGCGTGTGCTGTCGCCGTGGGCGGTGAAGCGGCTGGAAGAGTACGGCGGCGACATCCGCCAGTTCCGTGTGGTCAAGCGCTACCCCAGCGTGCTCAAGCAGGTGGGCATTGCCAAGACCGAGCCGGGCGACGAGAACAACCAGGACATCTCCAGCCTGGTGGGCAAGGTGGACATCCGCAAGCTCGAAACCTTTGCACAGGACGACACCGACGCCTACAGCTACAGCGGCGGCTTGTGTCTGGCCAACCAGGGGCTGCTCGAATTCGTGGAAATGTTCAAGGCGCCCATCAAGGTGCTGCACCCGTTGCTTACGGCCACGCAGGAGGGCAACTACAAGGGCACCGAAGGTTTTGGGGCGATTCCGTTTGACGGCGTGGTGCTGGCCCACAGCAACGAAAGCGAGTGGAAGGCATTTCGCAACAACAAGAACAACGAGGCGTTTCTCGACCGCATCTACATCGTCAAGGTGCCGTACTGCCTGCGCGTGAGCGAGGAGATCCGCATCTACGAAAAGCTCATCCGCGAATCGTCGCTGGGCAACGCCGTGTGTGCGCCCGGTACGCTCAAGATGATGGCCCAGTTCGCCATCCTCACGCGGCTGAAAGAGCCCGAGAACTCCAGCATCTTCAGCAAGATGCAGGTGTACGACGGCGAGAGCCTCAAGGACACCGACCCGCGCGCCAAGAGCTACCAGGAGTACCGCGACTACGCGGGCGTGGACGAGGGCATGACGGGCATATCCACCCGCTTTGCGTTCAAGATTTTGTCCAAGGTGTTCAACTTCGACAGCGCCGAGGTGGCCGCCAACCCGGTGCACCTGATGTATGTGCTGGAGCAGCAAATCGAGCGCGAGCAGTTCGCCACCGATCTGGAGACCAAGTACACCGGCTACATCAAGGAGTTCCTGTCGCCGCGCTATGCCGAATTCATYGGCAAGGAGATCCAGACSGCCTACCTGGARAGCTACAGCGAGTACGGCCAGAACATCTTCGACCGCTACGTCACCTACGCCGACTACTGGATCCAGGACAACGAGTACCGCGACACCGACACCGGCGAGGTGTTCGACCGCAGTGCGCTCAACGCCGAGCTGGAGAAGATCGAGMAGCCCGCAGGCATCGCCAACCCCAAGGACTTCCGCAACGAGATCGTCAACTTTGTGCTGCGGGCGCGCGCCAACAACCAGGGCAAGAACCCGAGCTGGACCAGCTACGARAARCTGCGSSYGGTGATCGAGAAGAAGATGTTCTCCAACACCGAAGAGCTGCTGCCGGTGATCAGCTTCAACGCCAAGGCCAGCGCCGAAGAGGCCCGCAAGCACGAGGACTTCGTCACCCGCATGGTGAACAAGGGCTACACGCCCAAGCAGGTGCGGCTGCTGTGCGAGTGGTACCTGCGCGTGCGCAAGAGTAGCTAGGGTCGGTGCCTGGGCCACAGGCCCTGCATGGGGAACGGGAGCAACGGATGGCATTGCAAATCATCGACCGCAGGCTCGCTGGCAAGAACAAGTCGGTGGGCAACCGCGAGCGATTTGTTCGCCGCTATAAGGAACAGATCGCGGATGCGGTGCGTCGTGCCGTCTCGCAACGCGGCATCCGCGACATGGAGCAGGCCGAGAGCATCACCATCCCGCGCAAGGACATCAGCGAGCCCGTCTTCCACCATGGCCAGGGCGGCATCCGCGACACCGTGCACCCCGGCAATGCAGAGCATGTGCGCGGCGACCGCATCGAGCGGCCCCAGGGCGGTGCGGGTGGGCGCGGATCGCAGGCCAGYGACAGCGGCGAGGGCGAAGACGACTTCACCTTCACGCTGACCAAGGAAGAGTTCATGCAGCTCTTTTTTGAAGACCTCGCGCTGCCGCACCTGCTGCGCACCCACATTGGCGAGAACCCGCAGTGGAAGTCGCGCCGCGCAGGCTACAGCCAGGACGGCATCCCCAACAACCTGGCCGTGCTGCGCACCATGCGCGGCGCTTTGGGCCGGCGCATTGCACTTGGCAAGGCGGCGCACCGCGAGCTGCTGGCGCTGCAGGCCGAACTGGACGCCCTGCTGGCGCAGGACGACGGCACCAGCGAGGCGGTGGCTGAGTTGCAGCGCCGCATCGATGCGCTCACGGCGCGCATCGGCAAGATTCCGTACCTCGACCCCATCGACCTGCGCTTTCGTGCGCGCACGCCGGTGCCCGTGCCCAGCAGCCAGGCGGTGATGTTCTGCGTTATGGATGTGTCGGGTTCCATGGACGAGACTCGCAAGGACCTGGCCAAGCGGTTCTTCATCCTGCTGTACCTGTTCCTCACGCGGCACTACGAGACCATCGACATCGTGTTCATCCGCCACCACACCCAGGCGGCCGAGGTGAGCGAGGAGCAGTTCTTCCATTCCACCGAAAGCGGCGGCACGGTGGTGAGCAGCGCGCTGGTGCTGCTGGACCAGATCATCCGTGCGCGCTACCCGCAGGGCGACTGGAACATTTACGTGGCCCAGGCCAGCGATGGTGACAACTTCACCAACGACAGCGGCGTCTGCCGCAACCTGCTGGTGGACAAGATCCTGCCGCTGGTGCGCTACTTTGCCTATGTGCAGGTGGCCGAGGAAGAACAGAACCTGTGGGACGAGTACAGCCAGCTCGCGCCGCTGTACTCCCACTTTGCGATGCGCAAGGTCTCCGCACCCGGTGACATCTACCCGGTATTCCGCGATCTCTTCAAGAAAGAGGGGGTGGCCGCATGAACAACGTTGTGCAGTACCCCGTGCTGGAACGCCGCCTCAGCGACAACCCCTGGAAGGCCGCTGCCGTGGGCGAGCGCCGCCACCGTGCCGTGCCCGGCCAGCCCCTGCCTGCAGGCGCGCGGCCGGCCGAGCCGTTGCCCGACCCGAGCGACTGGACGTTCGAGCTGATCGAGCGCTACCACGCGGCCATTGCCGCCACGGCCGAGCGCTTTGGTCTCGACACCTACCCCAACCAGCTGGAGATCATCACCGCCGAACAGATGATGGACGCCTACTCCAGCGTGGGCATGCCGGTGAACTACCGGCACTGGAGCTACGGCAAGGAGTTTCTGGCCACCGAACGGCGCTACCGGCGCGGGCACATGGGCCTGGCGTACGAGATCGTCATCAACTCCRACCCCTGCATCRSCTACCTGATGGARGAGAACACCAYCGCCATGCAGGCSCTGGTGATTGCGCATGCRGCYTATGGCCACAACAGCTTCTTCAAGGGCAACTACCTGTTYCGSATGTGGACCGATGCGTCCWSSATCATCGACTACCTGGTGTATGCCAAGGACTATGTGGCCCAGTGTGAGGAGCGCTACGGCACGGGCGAAGTGGAGCGCCTGCTCGACTCCTGCCATGCCTTGGCCAACTTTGGCGTGGACCGCTATCGCCGCCCGTCCAAGAAGAACCTGGCGCGCGAGCGGCTTGAACGCGCGCAGCGCGAGGCTTACGCCCAGCAGCAGGTGAACGAGTTGTGGCGCACCCTGCCCACGCGCCCCGGCAAGGAAGGTGCGGCGCAAGAGGCCGACCGCTTCCCCAGGGAGCCGCAAGAGAACATCCTGTACTTCATCGAAAAAAACGCGCCCCTGCTGGAGCCCTGGCAGCGCGAGATCGTGCGCATCGTGCGCAAGATCGCCCAATATTTCTAYCCSCAGCGCCAGACCCAGGTCATGAACGAAGGCTGGGCTACGTTCTGGCACTACACGCTGCTCAACACGCTGTACGACGAGGGTTACCTGAGCGACGGCGTGATGATCGAATGGCTGGGCTCGCACACCAACGTGGTCTACCAGCCACCCGTGGGGCACCGTGCCTATAGCGGCATCAACCCCTACGCGCTGGGGTTTGCCATGTACCGCGACATTCAGCGCATCTGCCAGCACCCCACCGAGGAGGACCGGCACTGGTTCCCCGACATCGCTGGCACCCCCTGGCTGCCTGCGCTCGACCATGCCATGCGCAACTTCAAGGACGAGAGCTTCATCGGCCAGTACCTCAGTCCGCACCTGATGCGCGAGATGCGCCTGTTTGCGCTGCATGACGACGCTGGCGAGCGCGATCTGGTGGTCAGCGAGATCCACGACGAAAACGGCTACCGCAGCCTGCGCCAGATGCTGTCGCAGCAGTACGACCTGGGCACGCGCGAGCCCAACATCCAGGTGTGGAACGTGAACCTGCGCGGCGACCGCAGCCTGACCCTGCGCCACACCCAGTACCAGGGCCGCCCGCTGGCCGACGACACGCAGGAGGTGCTCAAGCACGTGGCGCGGCTGTGGGGCTTTGGGGTGCAGATCGAGAGTGCGGACGCCGATGGCAACCACCCGGTGCTGCTGCACCAGGTGCCCGCCTCAGCCACCTGACCGGGCTGCGCTGGCACCTGCGCGGCGGTTGAGGGATGATTGCTCTGTTTTTGATAGCTGCCAGCGCATGATGTACTAGCGCTACCGCCCGATTTGGCTCAAAAAGCGGACGAAGAGGCCTTGGCCCGTGGCACCCGGGCCTGCAGCGGGCAGTCGGTGGCCACACGCTCGGCCAACGTCTGGCGCAGGGCCTGCAGTGCGGCAATGCGGTCGTCAATCTCCTGCAGCTTGGCGGCCAGCACTTGCGCCAATGCGGGGCCGGGCTCGGCGGCGTCCCAGATGGCGGGCAGCCGGTCGCCGATCTCCGCCAGGGTAAAGCCCAGCTGCTGCGCAGTGCGGATGTACTGCACCAGCGTCACCACCTCGGGCGGGTAGTCCCGGTAACCGTTGTCCAGGCGGCGCGCGCGAATCAGGCCCTGCTGTTCATAAAAGCGCAGCGCCTCGCGGCTCAGGCCCGAGGCCGTGGCCAGTTCACCGATCAGCATGATCCCGCTCCCCTCACAACGTGCTTGACCCTGAAGCGTACTTCAAGGTGGAAGCTCGGGGCCTCATTGATCCATTCACAGAGGTTTCCTGTCATGCACATCCCCGCTTTCGATTCCGGCCGTTATCTGCGCATCGTGCGCGCCAGCGGCTGGTACGACCTGCTCGTCACCTGGCCGTTTGCCTTGCCCTGGACCTTTGCCTGGCTCTACACCCAGCTGAACTTGCTGGCCCAGGCGCTCGCATTGCCTGGCACCTTGCACCCCTTGGACACCACGCACATGCTGCTGGCCAACCTGCTGGGCTCGGTGGTGGTGGTGTGGTCGGTGGCGCGCATCGTGGCGCCCACGGTGCTGCTGGGGCGGCTGGATGGCGTGGCGCGGTTTCTGTTTGCGGCCTGGCAGATCTACGCGGTGGCACACGGCGCCAATGCCATCGTGCTGGGTTTCACCGCCTTCGAGTTGTTGTTTGGCGTGCTGCAATGGTGGCGTGTAGCAGGTGCCCGCGCGGCGCTGTGCCCGCCTGACCCCGCGCGGGTGAATGAGCTGGTCAATGGGCGGGCGCGGGCAGCAGCCTGAAGGCCAGTGCGCCCACCACCAGCATGGCCGCAATGGTCAGCATCACCGCCACGTACGGGTCTGCACCCTGTGCGGCGGCGAGGGAGGCCGCCACGCCCGTCACCCACTGCATCAGCGCCACGCCCAGGAACAGCGCCATGGTGAACACCGCCATGGCCCGCCCCGTGACGGCGGGGGCGTAAGCCGAGCGCACATCCGAGTACTGCAGCACCATGTAGCCGGACAGCAGGCCCACGGCCACGGAGCCGCCCACGTCCAGCCATTCGGCATGCAGAAAGCCCATGGCCGCAAACAAGGCCGCCAGCAGGACGGTAAAGCCCAGCAGCCAGCGCCTGCGCCGCGTGGGGCCAGGGTCCAGCCGACCAAAAAGGGCTGGGCTGAACAGTGACACCAGCGACGACAGCATGGCCACATTGCCGCTGGCCACCAGCGAATAGCCGTGCCGCTCGATCAGCAGCGGCCCCAGCCACAGTCCGCGCAGCGTGAGGAACGAGGCATAGGTCATCAGCGCCAGCAGCATGATGCCGGCGGTGTGCGGCAGCAGGAACAGCCCGCCGAAGCCGCGCACCGCCTGCAGCATCGATTCGCGCGGAGCGGCCTCATCGATGGGTTGTGCAGGTTCATGCACCTTCCAGAAGATCAGCAGCCAGGCCAGCGCCGCCAGGCCCGCCAGCGCGCCAAACCCCATGCGCCAGGACGACTGCTGCACCAGCCAGGCCAGCGGCGTGCCGGTGAACAGCATGCCCAGTCCGCCCACCCCCATGGCCACTCCCGACACCATGGCAAACCGCGACGCCGGAAAGTAGCGTGCGATGAACACGGTGCACACCAAAAATGCGGGCGCGCAGCCCACACCAATCAGCACCTGCCCCAGCAGCACGGTGCCATAGCCCGGCGCCAGTGCCGACAGCACCGCGCCCGCAATGGTCAGCGGAAACGCCACCAGCAGCGTGCGCCGCACGCCATACAGGTCGATGCCAATGCCCATGAACAGCTGCATGGTGCCAAAGGCAAACGCAAACGTCCCGGCAAACACCCCCAGCGCCTGTGCCGACAGACCGAACTCCGCCCGCAAGCCCGTCGCCATGATGGCCGTGATGGTGCGAAACGCCTGGCTCAGCGCAAAGCCCGCCACCAGCGCCAGCAGCATGGCCCAGGCAGTGCGGGGGGCGAGGAGAGGGGTGGCTGGCAAGGGGGTGGGCACGGGGGCAAGTCTCCATAGCGGATGCCCGTCGCGGTCGAGAGGGGTTCTCTGCCGGCGATTGGGCCCCGCGAGGTTATCCGCTGAGCACGGGCGCTGCTGTCACCCATGGACGGCGGGGAGCCGGCCCGGTGGGCGGAGCAGCCGTACAGGCAGGCTCATAGGGTATGTCCCAGTCCCTCCCGTCCATAACCGACCAAACGCGTCGGATGCTGCGGATTTTGGGGTGTGGGTGCTAGTAATCAGATGTTTCTACCGCTGATTGGGTCCTTCGGTGCTTCCAATCCTGCCCCGTCTGCAGGGGGCTGGGGCCGTCATGAGGGCGCCACAGGGCGCGGGCAGACTTTAGAGGAGGCTCTCGATGTGGGGATCACCCCAATGACGGTGCCGGGGGCCTGGGGCACTCTTGTGTCCATGCGCTGCACCGGGTGTTGGTCACGGCTCTGGAATCGCAAGTTTCGGTCTCTCGCAATCAGGATGGTGCAGGCAGTGGTGAGTGGCAAGGTTTGTGCTTGGGTGATCACCATGGGGCTTTGAATGGGTCCCGGTGGCCGGTGGCCACAAGCCGTTGGATGGAAGTTGTCGGGCGTCGTCAGATGGCGCCGCGATGTCAGGAGTGACCGATGAAGACGATGGTTTTGCTGGGTTCGGGTGCGTTGGCTACCCTCTTGTTGTCGGGCTGCGCAAGCCAGCCCCCCGCGATGCAGGCGTTCAGCGCACCGACCGATGGCAGCAGCATGCAATACGCCTGCGGCAACGGTGAAAAAGTGGAGATGCAGTTTTACCCCGATCAAGGCCGCAGCGTGATGCGCCGCAGCGGCTGGACGGTGGAGCTACCCAAGCAGGCTGCCGACAGCGGCTACGCATACAGCAACGGCCCCACCACGGTGCTGGGCAAGGGCAATGAACTGACGATCCAGATTGGACACCTGGCACCGATCTGGTGCCGCAGCAACCGCGGCATGATGGTGGCGGGCGTCCAGTAACCTCACCCCTCTTTGTCACCGGCCTGTTCGGGGCTGGTTCGGATTTCTGGTTTTTTCAGGGCCTGTGCAGCCTGTCTGCACAGGCCCTGTGTCGTTTCAGCGCTCCTCGGGAGTGCAGGACCCGGGGGCGGCTGCTGCAGAAGCAGGGCGCTGCTCCAGCGTGCGGGGGGCGACCAGCAGGTTGCCCTGTGCGTCCCGCACGGTAACGACCACCTCGCGGCTGCTGTCGGCGCGGGTGTCGCTGAACTGCAGTTGCATCTCGGCGGCCACAGTGCGGGTTTGGGCTTCGCCCCCGTTGGGAAATTCCGTGGTTTCCAGGGTGCCCTTCAGGAGTGCCATGCCCTGTGCATCGATCTCCCACGGGCCGGTGAACACAAAGCGCTGGCAGGTGATGTTGAGTTCCACCCGCTCGTTTTCCAACAGCAGGTCCGTGCCACCGCAATGCAGAGCGCAGGGGGCTCCCACTGTGAAGCCCGCGCCCGAAAAATAAACCGCTCCGTTGATCGGGCCGGTGCCCGTGCCACCGGTGCCGGGACCGCAGGCGGCCAGCACCAGCAGGGTGGTGACAGCCACCAGCCGTCGGGCCGTGAGCAGGGCCATCCGGCCCACCCGGGCCCAGAGTTCAGGAAGGACGTTCATCTTGGTCTGCGGCATAGAAGTAGCTGCCAAAGCGGGCGCGCCGGTTGCGCTCGCCGGGCGGGGTGTTTTGCTGGTCGTGGTCGTAGCGGGCCTGGGCCTCGGTCATCACGGTCTTGAAGGCCTGGCGCCAGGCCTTGGCGGCCACGACGTGCAGGCGGTGGGCTGATTCTTCGCTGAGCTGGTCCACAAACACGGCCTGCTCCAGGTAGTTGTGCTCGCCCTCCAGGTTGAGACTGGCCGCCGCCAAATGGTCGTGCAGGTTGTCCTGCATCAGCTGTGCCATCTCGGCAAAGCCCTGGCGCGGCACAAAGCCGGCGGCCAGCAGGCGGATGAGTCCATCCTCACCTTCCTCGGCCATGCCCAGGCGGACCAGTTCGTCGAGCACCGCGCGGGGCCGCACATCGCTGCTGATGCTGGCCACCAGGCCATCGAAGTGCGGAGGCTCGCCGCTGCGGGGCAGGGGGCGGGGCTGGCCCTCGTCGTCCAGGCAATCCGTCTGGCTCAGCCAGCGCGCGGCCACCTGGCTGGCCATGTTCAACGGGGTTTCGCCCGCTTCTTCCTCAGCAGCGGGCTCGGCCAGACGGCCGAGGTTGCGCACATCGCGCCGGTGCACGCCCGACATCAGGCTCACCGCGCTGTCGGTCGTCTTCTTGCCTGTGCGCTGCAGCTCGTCGTGCGCAGCGTCCAGAAACACCTTCTTCATGGCCGCGGCAAACGCGGGGTAGGCCACGCCATTGCGCAGCAGCAGGCGCGCCAGAGGGCGCAGCACGTGCAGGGCAGAGGCCAGAACGATGGCGGAGCGGGAGGGCATGAAAGAAGGCCGAGGCGCGGCGGGTGTCAGGGTCAGGCTGTGATTGTCATCTGGTTGACGGTTTGAAACTATGTGGGATATTATCCCACTTATTTGCGGTGTGGTGTGGGCCGAAGCCGACGCCGCGCCGTGGGTATACGCATTCACAGGGAGAACAATCAGATGAAGAACCGAGGGTTGATGAACACACTGGCGGGCATATCCCATGCGTCGCCCGCATGGCTGGCCGTAGCCACCGCTGCATTCGTGGCCGGCTGCGGTGGCGGGGAGGGCGGCAACCCGCAGACCCCCAACGAGGCGCGGCTGCAGGTGGCGCGCTCCGGCGATCTGGTGGCCTACTTCAAGGCCAAGATTGCGCAGCGGGTGGCGTTGGGCTATCCGGGCACGGCCATCACTGTGCCCACCGTGGGGGGCTTGAGCAGCGCGGGCAGCGTGGTCACCCACACCGGCGCGCCACTGGCGGGCGCGGTGGTGGAGGAAGACGCCCTCATCAAGTCCGAGGGCAACATGCTGTATGGCGTGCACCGCGCCTACGCCACCGACACCGGCCGCGAGCCGCCGCGCCTGGCCGCCATGGCCCGAGCGGCCGATGGCAGCCTGTCCAGCGTGGGCAGCGCCACGCTGGACGCCAAGTACATCCCCCAGGGCTTTTATGTGGCGGGCGGTGGTACGCGCGCTGCCGTGCTGTCGCAGCAAGACCCGTATGCCGACCGCCAGCCCGTGGTGGCTGCGGCCGACGCCAGCATCACCGTGTTGCCGGAGTACAGCCGCACGCTGTCGCTGGACCTGTTTGCCATCCACAAGGACATGGCGCCCGCGCAGATCAAGCAGATGCGCATCGATGGCCTGCTGGTCGGCAGCCGCCTGATTGGCAACATGCTGTACCTGGTCACCACCTGGTCGCCCGACCTTACGCGCTTCACCGTGCCGGCAGGGGCCACGGCATCGGCGGTGGACGCGGCACTTAAGGACCTCAACACCGCCGCGCTGATACCCACCCTGCGCGTGGATGGCGGCCAGCCGCAGCCGCTGGTCAACGAGGCAGACTGCCTGGTGCAGACGGGCAATGCCTCGCTGTCGCTGCAGCTCACGTCCATCACGGCCATCGACCTCACCTCGTCCAGTCTGGCGCGCACCAGCCGCTGCTTTGCGGGCGGCAGCGAAGCGGTGCACCTGGGCGCGCGCAGCGTGTATGTCGCCAGCTCGCGGCAGTACCGCTATGGCGGTGACGTTGCCAACGCTGTGTTCCCCGCCGACAGCCGCACCGACATCCACAAGTTCAGCTTCCGGGGCGCGCAGGTGGACTACGACGCATCGGGCAGCGTGGACGGCCACCTGGGCTGGGACCTGCGCCGCCTGCCATCGCGCCTGAACGAGTACCAGAACGATCTGCGCGTGCTGACCTTCACCGGCAAGACGGGCCAGAGCGGCATGCCGCCGGTGACCATCCAGGCCCAGCAGGCCTCCCCCGCGCTGCTGACCGTGCTGCGCGACAGCGGTCGGGACAGCTATCTGGGCCCGCAGGCCAAGCTGCCCATTCGGCCGCGCACGGCGCGGGGCGACCAGCAGATCGACAACCTGTTCTTTGCAGGCGCCCGGGCCTATGCCACACCCTTTACCAACACCGAACCCGTGTGGGTGCTGGACCTTGCCAACCCTGCGAACCCTACGGTGGCAGGCGAGCTGGCGGCGGGCGGCCATGCCGACCACCTGGTTCCGCTGCCGAACGGACTGCTGCTGGGCGTGGGCAAGGACAGCGCACTGGGCGGCGTTGCCGATGGCATTCAGCTTGCGGTGTTCGATGTGCGCAATGCAGCGCAGGGCAAGCGGCTGGCCGCGCAGACGGCGGGCGGCCGGGGCAGTATCACCACGCTCGACAGCACCCGCCCCGTGCTCAACCTGCAGGCGGTGGAGGGCAAGGTGCGCATAGCGTTCCCTGCACGCGTTTACCAAGCGCCCACGGGCGTAGGCACGCCCCCGCCCGTGCGTGGCTACCAGGGTGCCTTGCGGCTGGAGGTGAACACCACCACCGGCGCGCTGGCCCAGCGCTCCATGGTGGTGTCTACCGCCATCTTGAACGGCGACACGCCCGGGCTGTACAGCCGCTTTGACATTGCCAACGAGCGCAGCCTGCAGGTGGACAACGTGGCCTACCAGCTCTCGGGCGGACAGGTGTTCACCAGGGCCGGGGACTGAAACGCCGCCGATTGCGAATCAGGGAGAGAACTATAAAAACGATAGCTGCTAGCGCTTTATCGTTGGGCGCAGGCAGCAGTTAGAAGGCCTGTTCACCAGGGTGGTGAACAGGCCTGTTTTTTTTGGGGCAGCTTGAACTGCTCACAGATCGGTGCGCAGCTTCCAGATYTCSGGGAACAGCACCACGTCSAGCATYTTGCGCAGGTAGCTCACTCCGCCCGTGCCGCCCGTGCCGCGCTTGAATCCGATCACGCGCTCCACGGTGGTCACGTGGCGGAAGCGCCAGAGGCGGAAGGCGTCTTCCAGGTCGGTCAACTCCTCGCCCAGCTGGTACAGGTCCCAGTGCTTTTCGGGGTTGCGGTACACGGTGAGCCAGGCCTGCTCCACCGCGTCGTTTTCCACATAGGGCTGTGTCCAGTCGCGCTCGGTGTGGCTGGCGGGCACGGCCAGGCCGCGCCGCGCCAGCAGCCGAAGGGCCTCGTCGTACAGCGACGGTGCCTCGTACGCCGCCTGCACCAGGGCCAGCAGGTCGGCGCGGTGCTCGTGGGGCTTGAGCATGGCGCGGTTTTTGTTGCCCATCGAAAACTCGATGCAGCGGTACTGATAACTTTGGAAGCCGCTGGACTGACCCAGGTACGGGCGCATGGCGCTGTACTCGGGCGGTGTCATGGTGGCCAGCACGTCCCAGGCGTGCACCAGCTGCTCCATGATCTTGCTGACACGCGCCAGCATCTTGAAGGCGGGCGGCAGCTCGTCGCGCGCAATGTGGCCGATGGCCGCGCGCAGCTCGTGCAGCATGAGCTTCATCCACAGCTCGCTGGTCTGGTGCTGCACGATGAACAGCATCTCGTCGTGCGCGGGCGACAGCGGCTTTTGTGCGGTAAGGATGGCGTCGAGCTGCAGGTAGTCGCCGTAGCTCATGGACTTGCTGAAGTCGAGCTGGGCGCGCTCTTCGTGCACGATGGATTCGGGCAGGGCGGCAGACGCCGGGTTGTTGCCATCGGCAGGGGTTTGCGAGAAAGGGCACATGGTGGTTTGCCTTTCCGATCAGGTGACGGCGTGCGTCTGGTTGAACTCGGCCTTCTGCCACTCGCCGCTCTCCAGCACCTGGCGCAGGTGCTCCACAGCGTTCCACACGTCTTCAAAGCCCAGGTACAGCGGCGTAAAGCCAAACCGCAGGATGTCCTTGTGGCGGCCCGTGCCGCCATCGCCCTTGCGGAAGTCGCCAATCACGCCGCGCGCAATCAGCGCTTGCACGATGGCATAGGCGCCGCTGCCCTGGCCGTTCACGCCCGCGCCTTCATCGCGCGTCAGGCACACCTGCGAGCCGCGCTGGGCATGCTCACGCGGCGTGGCCAGACCCAGGCCGTGGCCTGCGCAACGCTCTTCCACCAGCTGGATGAACAGATCAGTGAGCGCCAGCGACTTGGCGCGCAGCGCGGCCATGCCGCCCAGGCTTTGTGCGGCGGTGAACACATCCAGCCCGCACTGCAGGGCCGACAAACTGATGATGGGCTGCGTGCCACACAGGTAGCGCGTGATGCCCGGGGCGGGTTGGTAGTCGGGTGTGAAGGCAAACGGTGCGGCATGGCCCCACCAGCCGGACAGCGGTTGCCAGAAGCGGCTGGCATGGCGCGGGTGCACCCAGGCAAAGGCCGGTGCGCCGGGGCCACCGTTCAAATACTTGTAGCCGCAGCCAATCGAGAAATCTGCGCCTGCGCCGTTCAGATCGACCGGCACSGCGCCCGCGCTGTGCGCCAGGTCCCACACGCACAAAATGCCCTGGGCGTGCGCGGCGGCGGTGATGGCGGCCATGTCGTGCATGGCGCCGGTGCGGTAGTTCACGTGCGTGAGCATCAGCACGGCCACGTCGCTGGTCAGTGCTGCGGTGATCTCTTCGGGCTCTACCAGCACCAGCTCCAGGCCGCGCTCCTTGCACAGGCCTTCGGCAATGTAGAGGTCGGTGGGGAAGTTGCTGCGCTCGCTCACGATGCGCTTGCGCGCGGGGCTGTCTTCGCGGGCGATGTTGAGCGCTGCGCTTAGCACCTTGTAGAGGTTGATGGAGGTGCTGTCGGTGCACACCACTTCATCCTGGCCCGCGCCGATCAGCGGGGCGAGCTGGTTGCCCAGGCGCTGGGGCAGGTCGAACCAGCTGGCGGTGTTCCACGATTTGATGAGGTCTGTGCCCCATTCGCGGGTGACCACATCGGCCACGCGCGCGGCGGCGGCCTTGGGGGCCACGCCCAGCGAATTGCCGTCTAGGTAGATCACGCCTGCGGGCAGGGCAAAGTGGTCGCGCAGGGCGCGCAGCGGGTCTTGGGCGTCGCGGGTGCGGCAGTCTTGAAGGGTGATGGACATGGGCGTTGGGGAGATAGTTGCTATGTTATTGATAGCTGTCTGCGCATGTTGCACTGGCGCTTTCAGCCAAAAATGCTTGAAATTCTGTGTATCGCGCTATTCCAGTGCCCGCAGCACGGCGCGCACGGGCGATGCATCGGCCGTGGTCAGCTTGAGCGGCAGGGCAATGAGTTCGTAGTCGCCCTCGGGCACGKSGTCGAGCACCAGGTTTTCGAGCACGCGCAGGCCCCGGCGGCGGATGACCTGGTGGCTCTCCAGTGTTTTGCTGTCGGCCGGGTCGATGCTGGCGGTGTCGATGCCCACCAGCAACACGCCCAGGTCGGCCAGGCGCTCGATGGTGCCGGGCGCATAGGCGGCCAGCTGGCCGTCCCAGCGGTCCACGGGCATGTGTTCGTAGGTGCGCACCAGCACGCGCTGGGGCAGGGGGCTGTTCACCGCGTGGGCAATGTGTTCCCAGTGAATCAGTGGGCCGCAGCCGATGGCGTGGATCACGCGGCAGGGGCCCAGAAACGCGTCGAGCGACACGTCACCGATGGCGGCGCCTTGCGCGTCATAGTGCAGCGGCGCATCGGCGTGGGCGCCGACGTGGGGCGACATCGTGATCGCGCTCACGTTGACCGGGCAGCCGGGGCCGATGGTGGTGCACCACTGCTGGCTGTAGGCCGTGTCGCCGGGGAACACGGGGCTGCCCGCAAACACGGGCGGCGAGATGTCCCAGAGCCGGCGGGCGGTGGGGGAGGAAGGCGTTGACATGGGACAAAGTTTGCATGTCCCGAAAAAGCCATGGTGTCGGTTATTTCCAACACCTGGTCGATTTTTTGTTGAAGCCTAAACTATTTTGATACGGCAGTAGCCCGGCTGCTGGAAGGGTGCCACCTTCACAGGACCAGGCCTTCCGCCAGTGGCGCCAGCGGCGCCAGCCCGTGCCGCGCACGCGCCTTGTGGCAGGCGTAGTCGCCCGCGGAGAACTCGCGGCAGGGCGCGGGGCGCAGTTCGTAGATGCTGCAGGCCACCTGCTGGCCCACCTGGCCGGTGAGCGCAACGCAGCGGATGGGCACCTGCTCCGTGCCCCGCATGCGGCAGGTGCTGCCGTTCACATCCAGGGCCAGACCGTCGGGCACCGTGCCGCCCATTGCCTGCATCTCGTACACGGCAAAGTCCACGCGAAAGCTGGCGCAGCAGGCGCCGCAGCTCAGGCACGGGTGGGTGGAATCGGCGGTGGTAGTGGCTTCGGACATGCGGGACGGGCGGGGACGGGCGGTGTGCCTGCGGCGGGGCCGTCAGGCGCTGTGCGGGAGGGCAATGCTAACGAAAAAGCCCACGCCCCGGCCGTTCAGGCCCGCGCCCATCTGCACCTGCCCGCCCATGCGCAGCACCGCCTGCCGCACGATGGCCAGGCCCAGACCTGAGCCGTTGGCGGCATGGCCCGTGCCCCGGTAGAAGCGCTCGAACACCCGCTGCTGCTCTGTGGTCGGGATGCCGGGCCCGTCGTCCTGCACCGACAGTTGCAACGCCGCCCCCCCGCGCCGCAGCGTCACCGCCACGTTACCGCCATCGGGCGTGTAGCGCAGCGCGTTGTCGATGAGGTTGTGGGCGATGGATTCGAACGCAGGCTGGTCGAGCCGCGCGGGCAAGGTGTCGGGCGCGTCCAGCGACAGCTCGATCTGACGCGCGATGGCCTGCGGCGCAGCCTGCGCTAGCGCGCCGCGCAGCCATTGCGCCACGTCCAGGTCGCGCGGTGCGGGGCGCTGTGCGTCGTCCAGCGCGGCCAGGTCCAGCAGTTGCTGCGCCAGGTGCGAGGTGCGGGCGATGGCCTGCTCCAGGTGGGCCTGGGCCTGCGTGCGTTCCTCCTCGCTGGGCGAGCGGGCCATCACGTGGGCCTGTGCGGTGATGACGGCCAGCGGCGTGCGGATCTCGTGCGCGGCGTCCTGCACAAAGGCGCTCTCGCGCTCCACCTTGTGCCGCAGCTGGGCGAAGAGGTGGTCCAGCGACTGCTCGAGGGGCTTGAGTTCGCCGTGGCGGGCGTTGAAGCCCACCGATTGGAGGTCGTCCTGCCCGCGCTGCGCAATGCGGCTGGCCAGTTGCTGCAGCGGCCGCAGCCCGTGGCGTACCGAGAGCCACACCGCCAGCAGCACAAAGGGTGACGCCAGCAGCAGGTAGGGCAGCAGGGCGCGGCCGTTGTACTGCAGGAAGTTGGAGTCCGTGCGCTTGGTCTCGAACACCCGCAGTACCCAGCGCGCATTGCGACCGGTGTAGATGCGGAACGACCGGCCCTGCAGGGCGGCTTCCTCTATGAATGGCTCTGCGCGGGGCGTGGCGGGCGGCAAGGCCACGTTCTGCAGCCCCGGCGAGGCAAACACACGCTGGCCCGATGCCGCATCGAGCAGCTCGTGCATCTGCACTCCGGGCAGCAGCCCGATCTGGCGGCGGCGGACGTTGGTCCAGTGGTCGGTGGCCGCCACAGCCGCGGCGGCGTGTGCAGGATCGGTAACCTGGGCCAGCGAGTCCAACACCGCGTCGCCGTACTTCATCAGGCCCGGGTCCCGGGTGATGGTGTGTTTGTAGTTGACGAAGTTGTAGCCCAGCAGCACCGCCCACACCACCACAAACGCCACCAGCACCGAGGCCACGCTGCGGCGCATCAGCGTGGGTTCGGCCAGCCAGGCCCATGCGCTGCGCAACGCGTGCTTCATCGTGGTCATGCTTGCAACAGGTAGCCCACGCCACGCACTGTGCGGATCAGCTCCGCCCCGATCTTGCGCCGCAGGTTGGACACATGCACTTCGATGGCGGCAAAGTCCATGGGCTCGCCCAGCGGGTCCAGCCGCTGCGACAACACGCTTTTGGACACCACCACGCCGGGCTCGCGCGCCAGCTCCAGCAGCAGCTGGAACTCGCGCGGCGACAGCTCCAGCGGAAGCCCGGCGCGCTGCACGGCATGACGCCGGGGCTCGATCACCAGCTCGCCCAGCACCCAGCGCTCGCTGGCCTGGCGCGCGCTGCGGCGCAGCACGGCCCGGATGCGCGACATCAGTTCGGCCGTGGCAAAGGGCTTGATCACAAAGTCGTCCGCCCCGCCGTCCAGGCCCGCCAGCCGGTCCTCCACGGCCGAGCGCGCCGTGATCACGATGACGGGCACCTGCCCGCTGTGCCCGCTCTGGTTGCGCCAGCGCGCCAGCAGGTCAAAGCCACTGCCGTCGGGCAGTGTGAGGTCCAGCAGCACACAGTCCACCGTCGTGGYGTCCACCGTGGCGGGCGCATCCACCGCGCGGCGCAGCCACTCGCTGGTCAGCCCCTCCACCTTCAGCGCGGACTGCAGCGCGCGGCCCAGGTCCAGGTCGTCTTCGATGAGCAGGATGTGCATGGGGCGATTGTGGCGGGAGTGGTGACCGTTGCGCAGTGCCGCAGCCGCCACCTTTGGCTGGCCTTAAGGCGAGACTTTGCACAATGGGCGCATTCAATGGCTCAACACATGGGGGGAAAGCGATGGCATCGACAACCAAACAGGCGATGGTGCGGCGATGGTGGGGCAGCGCAGCGCTTGCTGCAGCACTGGCCTTGGTGGGCTGTGCCTCCGGACCTACGCACCCTTCGCTGGCTGGGGCGCAATTGCCAGACCTGGTGCCCGTGCGCGACTTTGTGGCCAGCCGGCAGTCCACCGGGGGTTATCGCGTGTCGCCGGATGGAAAGCGCATCGCCTGGTTTGGCACCGACGGCGTGGTGCCCGCAATCTGGGTGCAGTCCATCGATGGGGGCGACGCCAAGGCGTTTCGCATCCGTGCGCGCGCCATCCGCTTCAGTGCCGACAGTCGCTGGCTCGGCATCACGGCCGACCCCACGGGCGATGAAAACACCCGCATCTATGCGGGCCTGGTCGAGGGCCCCGAGACCGACTTGCGTGAGCTGATG
>NZ_JBGFFF010000062.1:0-27128 GCF_056175785.1 Acidovorax sp. LjRoot204 | reverse complement strand
GCGCGCTGTAGCGCATGCGGCTGTGTGGGCTCAGGCCGCCGCCAGCGCCCTGCTGCTGGACGACGCCTTCATCTCCTTGCGCAACGCCACCGCATCGCGCGACTGGGTGGGTGCCGACGCGTCGATGCGGAACACCTGCACCGTCTCGGTCATGGTCTGCGCCTGGCCATTGAGCTGCATGGCCGATGCGGCGTTCTCTTCCACCAGCGCGGCGTTCTGCTGCGTGATGGTATCGAGCTGCGCCACGGCAGAGTTGACCTGCGAGATGCCGCTGAGCTGYTCGTTGGAAGCACTGTGAATCTCGCCAATCAGTGTGTTGACCCGGYGCACCAGCTCCAGCGACTCGGTCATGGTTTTCTGCGTAGCGTCGGTTTTTTCATGGCCCTCGGTCACCTTGGTGGCCGAGTCGTCGATGAGCTGGCGGATCTCCTTGGCGGCCGAGAGCGTGCGGTGCGACAGGCTGCGCACCTCGGAGGCCACCACCGCAAAGCCCCGCCCCWGGTCCCCGGCGCGCGCAGCCTCCACTGCGGCGTTGAGGGCCAGGATGTTGGTCTGGAAGGCAATGGAGTCGATCAGCTGGGTGATCTCGCTGATGCGGCCGGATGCCGCCTGGATCTGCTTCATAGTGCTGGCCACACCGTCCACAGCGGCACTGCTGCGCTCGGTGACCTGGGTGGCCTGGGTCGCCAGCACCGTGGCCTGGCGCGCGGATTCGGCGGTTTGCTTGACGGTGCCGGTGATTTCTTCCATCGACGCGGCTGTCTGCTGCAGGTTGCTGGCCTGCGCCTCGGTGCGCGACGACAGGTCCTGGTTGCCCTGGGCAATCTCCCGGGTGGAGACCTGCATGTGCTCGCTCTCCTGCCGGGCGTCCCGCACGATGGATAGCAGGTTCACGTTGAGCTGCGCCAGCGCCTTTTGCAGCTGGCCCACCGTGTCGCTGCGCGACGCCGATATCTTCTGGGTAAGGTCGCCCGCGGCCATGCGGTTGGCCCACAGCAGCATCTGCGACAACGGCGCCACCGTGACCTGGTACAGGTAGACCGCCATGCCCAGCGCCAGCACCACCACCCCCAGCCACGCGGCCCCTGATGCCAGCGACAGCTTGTGCCCGCCCAGCAAGGCGGCGCACCACGAGGCCACCACCAGCAGCAAGGTACACACCATCATCTTGCCCATGGGCCCCAGCGCCAAAGCCCGGGCCACACGGCCCCACAGGGTGTCTTTGACCAGTTGCCCGGCCGAGAGCCGGTGCACCAGCGTGCCCGCCTGCTTTTCGGCCTGCATCTGCCTGTACAGCGACTCGGCCGCCTGGATCTGTTCGCGCGTGGCTTCGGTGCGCACCGACATGTAACCCGTGGGCTGGTCGCCCTGCATGAGCGGAGTGACGTTGGCCATCACCCAGTAAAACGTGCCGTCCTTGCGCCGGTTCTTGACCGGGGCCGACCAGGGGATGCCTTTGGCGATGGTCTCCCACATGTCGCGGTAGGCCTCCTCGGGCATGTCGGGGTGTCGCACGATGTTGTGGGGCTGGCCCAGCAACTCTTCCTTTTCGTAGCCGCTGACCTCGATGAACATCGGGTTGCAGTACAGGATGCGGCCCTTGAGGTCCGTGGTGGACACCAGAGTCTGGCCCTTGGGAAACGCATATTCGTGCTGGCTGACCGGCAGATTGACGCGCATGGGAACCCCATTTCGTAGACGCCTTGTCGCTCCCTGACCGGGCAACACGGCAGTGGAAAAGCCGAACACATCCTATGACGAAGGCCATGGATTTGAAACAGAAAAATGGCATCTCCATCGCGAACTCACCAACTCAGTGCGCAACACCAACACTGTGCGTCGCACTCCGCTGCAATGCACCAAAGTGAGCATTTGGCAGAAAATGTGCTTCATTTTTGATAGCTTAAAGCACCTAATTTACAAGCGCCTCCTGGCAATTTCATCAAAATTCCTCCCCCATATCGGCACTGGCATAGCCATTGCTTGCCGTAAGGCGCGGCCAACGCTGGCCGCGTGTCAGCCCGGTGCAATGGCGGATTGGGCGAACAGGACGTTGGCGTCTTCATGGAGTGCGTTGGGGCTGGTCAGCCTGCGCGCTCCGTGTGGACGCCTTTTTGTTTTCTGGCCGGGCGAAGGGGTCACCCCCTCAGCCCTTTGCACTCACACCCATGCATTACTTCAGAGAGTTCCTCAAATCCGGCCACGCGCCCACGCTGTGGGCGTCGTTTCTGTACTTCGGCTTTTCCTGCGCGGTGTGGGTCATCAACGGTGCGATGGCGCCGTTCATCCGCGAGAGCTTCCAGCTCTCACCCACCCAGATGGGCATGATGCTGTCCATCCCCATTTTTGCGGGAGCGCTGATGCGGTTTCCGCTGGGCATCCTGGCGCAGTACATCGGCCGCAAGCGCGCCACGCTGGTCGAGATGGCCGGCATCTTTTTGGCCATGGGCTATGGCTACTTGTTCGTGCACACCTTCAACGACCTGCTGGCGCTCGGCATCCTGCTGGGCGTGGCGGGGGCGAGCTTTGGCGTGGCGCTGTCGCTGGGCTCGGGCTCGTTTCCACCGCGCTACAAGGGCCTGGCCATGGGCATCGTGGGCGCAGGCAATGTGGGCACTGCCGTGGCAGCGCTGCTGGCGCCTGCCCTGGCGCAGAAGTTTGGCTGGCAGGCGGTGTATGGCTTTGCCGCCGTGAGCGTGGCCGTGCCCGCCGTGGTGATGGCGGTGTATGCGAAGGAACCGCCAGACCTCGCGCCCCACGCCACGTTTCGCGAACACATTGCCTGTCTCTTTGAAAAAGATGGCTGGGYGTTCAGCCTGATCTACGSCGTGACCTTYGGCGGCTTCATCGGKCTSACSRCCTTCCTGCCCWSCTACTWCTACGACCAGTTYGGCGTGAGCAAGGTGCAGGCAGGGCAACTGACCATGCTGGCCGCCTTTCTGGGTGCGGCACTGCGGGTGATGGGCGGCTGGCTGTCCGACCATTGGGGCGGCGTCAACACGCTCACGGGTGTGCTGGCCATCACCGCCGTGAGCATGGTGCTGTGCGGCCTGGCCGAGAACTCGCTGCCGGTGACGATGCTGCTGTTCCTGGTGTGTTTTGCGGCACTGGGCGCGGGCAACGGCGCGCTGTTCCAGCTGGTGCCGCTGCGCTGGCCSMYGWCCACSGCSGTSGCCGGCTCGATGATYGGCGAGATCGGCGCGCTGGGYGGCGGCCTCATCCCCAACGGCATGGGCTTTTCGCGCCAGTACACCGGCACCTACCTGTGGGGCTTTGTGGGCATTGCGGTGTGCGCCGCTGCCATGCTGGTGCTGTTGCGGGTCATGCAGATCCGCTGGACCCGTACGTGGGCGGAAAAGGGCGGTCGGGCACGCAGTGCCTGAGCTGGCGTAGCCAGCCAATGCGCAGCATTGCCCGCGCTTTCGCCAGAAGGGTGGCCGTGCGCGTAGCGCATGACCGGCGTTGAGCAAGTAAGCGCGACAGCGCTTGCCACACTTTCGCCAGAAGGGTGGCCGCGCCCGGGGCGCGTGAACGTCCGTAGTCAGTCAACGCGCCGACCACCCCACATTTCAAGCCCAATCCCCACCAAGCGCATTTCTCATATGCGTCGATAGCTATATTTTCAATAGCAAATCCATCGATCTCATCGCGGCAAAAACAGCAGCCAATACACCAGCAACAGGTTCACCAGCACACTCACCGCCAGCGCGATCTTCCACAGCGCCGTGGCATCGCGCTGCATCAGCGGCTGCGGGCCAGGGGCGGACAAGGGGCGCGAAGCACCCCGCTCCAGGGCCAGCAGCAGTTCCTCGGCGGTTTCAAAGCGTTGTGTGCGCTGGCGGGCCACGGCCTTCAACGCGATCTGGTCGAGCCAGATGGGCACGCTGGGGTTGTGGCGGCTGGGGGCCAGCGGGTCGCGGTGGTAGCGGCCCAGCTGGTACTGCACCACCTCGCCATAGGGCAGGCGCCCATGGCTCAGCAGCTGGTACAGCGTGACGCCCAGGGCGAACAGGTCGCTGCCCGCATCGGGCAACTGGCCGGCAGGGTCCCCGTTCTTTTCATAGCCCGGCCACTGCTCGGGGTTCATGTAGCTGGGGGTGCCTGCGTGCAGGCGGCGCGTGGCCTCGGGCTCGCGGCCCGACAGGGCCACGCCCAGGTCCAGCACCCGCAGCACACCGTCATCGCCCAGGTGCAGGTTGTCGGGTTTGATGTCGCGGTGCACCACCCCTTGCCGATGCAGCCAGCCCAGCACCTGCGCCGCCTGCATCACCACCGACACGGCCTGCGGCACGCCCAGGTGCTGGCGGCCGCGCAGGCGCTGGCCCAGGGTCTGGCCCGCATGCCAGTCATAGAGCAGATAAAACGCACTGGCGCCGGGGCTTGCACCGCCCTGCTCTGGCGGCCAGGTGTTCAGGCGCGCAAGGTGCACCGCCGCATGGCCGGACTGCATGCGCCGGGCCACCCAGGCCTCATGCGCCAAAGTGGCGCGCTCCTGCGCATCGTGCGCGCGGGCGGGCACCAGCGTCTTGAGCGCATACAGCCGCTGTGTGGCCGGGTCGCGCACCTGGTAGATGCGGTGCACCCCGCTGTCGGCCACCAGCGCGGTCACCACCAGGCCATCCACCGGCTCGCCCACCTTGAGCAACGGCAACACTGGCAAGTGCTGCGCCCGGCGGGACTCATCCTGCAAGGTGGCTTCCAGCGCCCCCTGCACCCGCACCACCAGCGCGGTCACGTTGTCGGTGCTGCCCCGGCGCAAGGCTGCGCGCGTGATCTCCTCGCTCAGCGCCTGGGCGCTGGCGGCACTGGCGGTGTTGGCATCCTGCGGCTGCAGCAGCAACTGGCGCAGTTCACGCTCGGGCAGGCTGCCGTGCACGCCATCGGACAGCAGCACCAGCAAGTCGCCGCTGTGCAGTTCGCCCTGGCTGTAATCCACCACCACATGGTCGTCCAGGCCCATGGCGCGGGTGAGCTGGTGCGCCAGGTCACGCTGCGCCATCACATGGTCGGTCGTCAGCAGTTGCAGCCGGCCGCCCCGCAGCAGATAGGCGCGCGTATCGCCCACATGGGCCAGCGTGTACGACTGGCCGCGCAGCACCACGGCGGTGAGCGTGGTCAGGCCCACGGCGGGCTGGCGGCGCCGGTTCATCGACGCCAGCCAGCCGTTGTGCGCGCTCAGGATGCGGTCCAGCGCCACGGTGGTGTCCCAGGTGTCGGGCGTGGCGAAGTAGTCGTTCACCAGGGTGTTCACCGTGGTCTGTGCGGCTTCGCGGCCCTTGCCTCCGGTGCTTACACCATCGGCAATGGCAGCGATGGCGCCGCGTTCGCGGTCGCGCCCCTGCCCCTGCACCAGGGCCGCAAAGTCTTCATTGACTTCGTTGCGCCCGGCCTGCGAGGTGTGGCCGATGTCCAGTTCAAAACTCATGCACCACCTCCATGCAGGTTCCATGCCCAAGGTGGTGCATGCACGCACCGCGCCGCGCAGCCGAGCCACCCGTCAACACCCAAAACTCCGCCCTCTGCAGGGCGGACAACACCGGATCACCCCACATCAGTGCACAAACTCTGGCACGGGCATTGCTTACCCGAAGCAACGGCCCAGCTGGGCCACGCAATTCAGCGGTGCAACGGCGCACCAAGGGGTTGTATGGACGAAGGCGTCCCCACATGCGGTTTCGATGGAATGTCGGAGCTGCATCGTGTGGACGCCTTTTTTGTTTTTTGCATCGCCCAGGCGATGGAACCGACGGAGTCACGATGAAAAAGCTCAAACTGGTGATGGTGGGGAACGGCATGGCCGGTGTGCGCACGCTGGAAGAGCTGCTCAAGATTGCCCCCGATCTGTATGACATCACGGTCTTCGGGGCCGAGCCGCACCCCAACTACAACCGCATTCTGCTGTCGCCGGTGCTGGCTGGCGAGCAGACCATCGACGAGATCATCCTCAACGACTGGCAGTGGTACGCCGACAACCACATCACGCTGCACACCGGTTTCACCGTGACCGATGTGGACCGCGTGCGCCGCGTGGTGAGCGCAAGCAGCAAGGACGGCGATGTGATCACCGCCGAGTACGACCGCCTCMTCATGKSCACSGGCTCCAACCCCTTCATSCTSCCSGTGCCCGGCAAGGACCTGAAAGGCGTSMTSGCCTACCGCGACATCGCCGACACACAGGCCATGATCGACGCAGCCGCCACGTACAAGCACGCGGTGGTCATCGGCGGCGGCCTGCTSGGCCTGGAAGCSGCCAAYGGCCTSATGMWGCGCGGCATGRMCGTSASCGTGGTGCACGTSATGCCCTCGCTGATGGAGCGCCAGCTCGATGACGTGGCGGGCAAGATGCTGCAGAAGTCACTGGAAGACCGTGGCATGCGCTTTTTGATGGGTGCGCAGACCCAGGAGCTGGTGGGCAATGCCGAAGGCCGGGTGGCCAGCGTCAAGTTCAAGGACGGCACCGAGGTGCCAGCCGACCTGGTGGTGATGGCCGTGGGCATCCGCCCCAACACGCAGCTCGCCGAAAAGATGCGCCTGCACGTGAACCGCGGCATTGTCGTGAGCGACACGCTGCAGACCACCACCGACGCCCGTATCTATGCCGTGGGCGAATGCGCGGCACACCGGGGCATTGCCTATGGCCTGGTGGCCCCACTGTTCGAGCAGGGCAAAGTGCTGGCCAACCACCTGGCAGAGTTCGGCATCGGCCGCTACCAGGGCTCGCTCACCTCCACCAAGCTCAAGGTCACGGGCATCGACCTGTTCAGCGCGGGCGACTTCCAGGGTGGCGACAACACCGAAGAGATCGTGATGAGCGACCCCTTTGGCGGCGTGTACAAGAAGCTGGTCATCAAGGACGACAAGCTGGTGGGCGCCTGCCTCTATGGCGATACGGTGGACGGCAGCTGGTACTTCAAGCTGCTGCGCGATGGCCGCAGCGTGACCGACATTCGCGACAAGCTGATGTTTGGCGAATCGCACCTGGGCGACACCGGCCACCAGGGCCAGAGCAAGGCCGCCGCCATGCAGGACAGCGACGAGGTCTGCGGCTGCAACGGCGTGACCAAAGGCGCCATCTGCAAGGCCATCAAGGACAAGGGCCTGTTCACGCTCGACGAAGTGCGCAAGCACACCAAGGCCAGCGCATCGTGCGGATCGTGCACGGGCCTGGTCGAGCAAATCATCATGTTCACTGCCGGTGGCGACTACAGCGCCACGCCAAAGACCAAGGCCATGTGCGGCTGCACCGACCACGGCCACCAGGCGGTGCGCGACGCGATCCGTGCCAACAAGCTGCTGAGCATTGGCGATGTGTTCAAGTTCATGGAGTGGAAGACGCCCAACGGCTGCGCATCCTGCCGCCCCGCCGTCAACTACTACCTCATCAGCACCTGGCCCAAGGACGCGAAGGACGACCCGCAAAGCCGCGCCATCAACGAGCGCAGCCACGCCAACATCCAGAAAGACGGCACCTACAGCGTCATCCCCCGTATGTGGGGCGGCGAAACCACGGCCGACGAGCTGCGCCGCATTGCGGATGCGGCCGACAAATACAACATCCCCACCATCAAGGTCACGGGGGGCCAGCGCATCGATTTGCTGGGCGTGAAGAAGGAAGACCTGGTCAACGTGTGGAAGGACATCGGCATGCCCAGCGGCCACGCCTATGCCAAAGCGCTGCGCACCGTGAAGACCTGCGTGGGCAGCGAGTGGTGCCGCATGGGCACGCAGGACAGCACGCAGATGGGCAAGGACCTGGAGCGCGCCATGTGGCGCATGTACGCCCCGCACAAGGTGAAGTTTGCGGTGAGTGGCTGCCCGCGCAACTGCGCAGAAGCCGGCATCAAGGACGTAGGCATCATCGGCGTGGACAGCGGCTGGGAGATGTACGTGGCCGGCAACGGCGGCATCAAGACCGAGGTAGCGCACTTCTTCACCAAGCTGAAAACCGCCGAGGAAGTGCTGGAGTACACCGGCGCGTTCTGCGAGCTGTACCGCCAGGAAGGCTGGTACCTGGAGCGCACCGTGCACTACGTGAGCCGCGTGGGCCTGGACTATGTGAAAAAGCGCATTCTGGAAGACCACGAAGGCCGCAAGGCGCTGTGGGAGCRGCTGCAGTTCGCGCTGGAYGGSGAGCCCGAYCCSTGGTTCGAGTTTGACAAGGCAGCCGTGGACACGCGCCAGTTTGCCCCGCTGACCGCTGCCTGAAGCACCCGGAGCCCCACACCATGCAACGCCGCACCTTGCTGACCGCCGCCGGCTACACCACGGCCTGGAGCACCCTGGGCATCATGTCGCTGGGCACCGCCCAGGCCCAGGTCGCCGACCTGAACGACGCCATCAACAAGGCAGGTCGCCAGCGCATGCTGAGCCAGCGCATGGGCAAGGCCTGGCTGGCGTTGGCGCACAAATCCGACACGCCAGCCGCGCGCGCCGTGCTGGACCAGTCGCTGGCGCTGTTCGAGCGCCAGCTGGGCGAACTCAAGGCCTACGCGCCCTCGCCCACCATCCGCGACACCTACACCCAGCTGGAATCGGCCTGGACCGACCACAAGGCCACGCTGCTGGGCACCAGCCCGTCGCGCGACGGCGCTGCCGCCTTGCTGCAGGCCGACGCCAAGGTGCTGGCCCTGGCCCACCAGGGCACCGTGCAGTACGAAGCCGCCTCGGGCAAGCCCGTGGGCAAGCTGGTCAACGTGGCAGGCCGCCAGCGCATGCTGAGCCAGCGCATGGCCAAGTTCTGCCTGTCGGCCATGCTGGGGGTGGACACCTCCACCGCCACCACCGAGATCGCCAAGGCGCGTGACGAGTTCATCAGCGCCACCGAGCTGCTGCGCAATGCCCCACAGGCCACCGATCGCATCCGGCAAGAGCTGCTGCTGGCCGATGGCCAGTGGGTGTTTTTTGACGCCGCGTTGCAACGCCTGGGCACCAGCAACAACACCTTCCGCCAGGTGTCGGAAGTGTTTGTGAGCAGCGAGAACCTGCTCGCCAKCATGGACCGCGTGACCGGCCTGTATGCAGCGCTGGGCAGCAGCTGAAGGCCTGCCCTGCAACGGCCCCCTGCACGCCCCCGACATCCCACCGAACAACACCAAGGACGATTCCCATGACCACCAACAACCCAACCCCTGAATGGAAGCTGATCTGCCGGGTGGACGACATCCCCGTGCTGGGCTCACGCCGCGTGGCGCGCCCCCAGGGCCTGGACGTGGCTATCTTCCGCAACGACGCCGGTGGCGTGTTCGCGCTGCTGGACCGCTGCCCCCACAAGGGCGGCCCGCTAAGCCAGGGCATCGTGTTTGGCACCCATGTGGCGTGCCCCCTGCACAACTGGACCATTGGCCTGTGCGACGGCCAGGCCTCGGCGCCCGATGAGGGCTGCACGCCGAAGTTTGCCGTGAAGGTGGAAGACGGCGCGGTGTACCTGGACGCGAGCGAGCTGGCGACGGTGGCCACGGATTTGACGCGCCCCATCGCAGGGCCTGCGCGCAGGACGGTGGGCGTGTGAGCGGTGGAGAGTGTTGCGCCCCATGCGCCGCATGCGTACCCGGCGAGGACACGACAACACTATCAAAACAATAGCTGACAGCACAACATGCACTAGCGCCTGAGGCCAAAACAACCCCAACCACGCCATGCAAGAAACCAAATCCACCTGCCCCTACTGCGGCGTAGGCTGCGGCGTGATCATCGAAAGCACAGGCACCCAGATCACCGGTGTGCGCGGCGACCCCACACACCCCGCCAACTTTGGCCGCCTGTGCACCAAGGGCTCGACCCTGCACCTCACAGCCACCAGCCCGGTCACCCTGCAAACCCGCCTGCTGCACCCCCTGCAACGCGCACAGCGCAACGAAGCCGCCCTGCCCGTGACCTGGGATGCCGCACTGACGCTGGCGGCCGACCGGTTCGCCCACACCATCGCCCAGCACGGCCCTGACGCCGTGGGCTTCTACGTCAGCGGCCAGTTGCTCACCGAGGACTACTACGTCTTCAACAAGCTCGCCAAGGGCCTGATCGGCACCAACAACATCGACACCAACTCGCGCCTGTGCATGAGCAGCGCTGTGGCCGGCTACAAGCARACGCTGGGCGCCGACGCGCCGCCSGCCTGCTAYGACGACGTGAACCACGCGCARTGCCTKTTCATCGTGGGCAGCAATGCSGCSTGGGCSCACCCSATCCTGTTCCGCCGCATCGARGAYGCRMRSGCCGCSAACCCCGGSMTGAAGRTCATCGTGGCCGACCCRCGCCGCACCGACACGGYGGGCATSGCCGATCTGTTCCTGCCSATCCARCCCGGCASSGACGTSATGCTGTTCAACGGCATGCTGCACCTGATGCTGTGGGAAGGCTGGACCGACGCCGAATACATCGCCGCGCACACCACGGGCTTTGACGAACTCAAGGCCCTGGTGCGCGACTGCACGCCCGAGCGCGTGGCGCAGACCTGCGGCATCAGCGTGGCCGACCTGACCACTGCGGCCAAGTGGTTTGCGACATCGAAAGCCACCCTGAGCCTGTATTGCCAGGGCCTCAACCAAAGCAGCAGCGGCACGGCCAAGAACGCCACACTCATCAACCTGCACCTGGCCACCGCGCAGATCGGCAAACCCGGCGCGGGCCCCTTCAGCCTGACGGGCCAGCCCAACGCCATGGGCGGGCGCGAGGTGGGCGGCCTTGCCAACTTGCTCAGCGCCCACCGCGACCTGGCCAACCCGCAGCACCGCGCCGAAGTCGCCGCGCTCTGGGGCGTGGCCGATGTGCCCAGCAAGCCCGGCAAGACGGCCGTAGAGATGTTCCAGGCCGCCGCCGACGGCGAGATCAAGGCCCTGTGGATTGCCTGCACCAACCCCGCGCAAAGCATGCCCGACCAGGCCACCGTGCGCCGCGCGCTGCAGCGCGCCGAGTTTGTGGTGGTGCAAGAAGCCTTTGCCACTGCCGCCACCTGCGCCTTTGCCGACCTGCTGCTGCCCGCCACCACCTGGGGTGAAAAGACCGGCACGGTGACCAACAGCGAGCGCCGCATCTCCCGCGTGCGCCCTGCCGTGCCCGCGCCCGGCCTGGCGCGGCACGACTGGGCCATTGCGGTGCAGTTTGCGCACCAGCTGGAGGCACGCCTGCGGCCTGGCGCGCCGACGCTGTTCCCGTACGCCACCGACGCTGCCGATGCAGGCGCAGAAGCCGTGTGGAATGAACACCGCGATAGCACGCGCGGGCGCGACCTGGACATCACCGGCTTGTCGTGGGAAATGCTTGAAGCCCAAGGCCCGCAGCAGTGGCCGCTGTCTGAAGGCGCCACCACCGGCAAGGCCCGCCTSTACGAAGACGGCATCTTCCCCACCGCCGATGGCCGTGCGCGTTTTACCTCGCATGCCTGGCAACCCACCGCAGAACAACGCGAATCGCGCTACCCCTTCAGCCTGACCACGGGCCGCCTGCGCGACCAGTGGCACGGCATGACCCGCACCGGTACGCTGGGCCGCCTGTTTGGCCATGTGGCCGAACCCAGCCTGCAGATGCACCCGCAGGACATGGAGCGGCGCAAGCTGGCCAGCGGCGACCTGGTGCATGTGACCAGCAAGCGCGGCTCCATCGTGGTGCCCGTGCAGGCCGACACCACGCTGGGCCTGTCGCAGGTGTTCATGGCGATGCACTGGGGCAGCGAATTTTTGAGCGGCGTGTCCTCCACCGGCGAACGGCTGGCGGGCGTGAATGCGCTCACCACCTCGGCGTTCTGCCCCACCTCCAAACAGCCCGAGCTGAAACACGCGGCCGTCAWGGTGCTCAAGGCCGAACTGCCGTGGACGCTGCTGGCCATGGCCTGGCTGCCTGCCGAAGGCGCACTGGCAGCGCGCGAAGCCTTGTCTGCGCTGATGGCGCAGTTTCCCTATTTTCAGTACACGAGTTGCGTGCCCTTCAGCAACAACACCCCGCTGGATGAGCCCGGCCGCGAGCGCACTGGCGTGCTGCTGCGCGCCGCCGCCCACGAGGCACCGCCCGATGCGTTGATCGCACAGATCGAGGCCCTGCTGGGCATGGCAGGCGCCGACACGCTGCGCTATGCCGACAAAAATCGAGGACAGCGCCGCGCCGCACGGCTGGCGCGCCAGGGCGACAACACCACGCTCGAAGGCATCGTGCTCGCTGGCGACACCAGCGCCGAAGGCTGGCTCAAGACCCTGCTGCAGGAAGAGCTTCCTGCACAGACCTACGGCCGCCTGCTGCTGGTGCCCGGCGCCAAGGCCCCCGTGGCCGTGCAGTCGCGCGGCAAACCGGTGTGCACCTGCTTCAACGTGACAGACGCCGCCATCACCGCCCAACTGGCGCACTGCCATGGCACCGACGACGACCGCCTGGCGCAACTGCAAGGCCAACTGCGCTGCGGCACCAACTGCGGCTCGTGCGTGCCCGAACTCAAGCGCATGGTGCGCAGCACGGGGCCACTGGCGTCCAAACCGCTCGCGCAGGCCGTCATATAACCAAAAGTTCTCTTGCTTGCAGGAAAATAGCCCTCGAACCAACAAACCCCACCAGGACTTGTGCAACAGGGCTCCAGCTAGGCGCTTTCGGCGCAGACAGTACGCCTGTACGGCAAGCCGAAACAACGACGCTGGCGCCCTGTTTCACAAGTCCCGCCAACAAAAGCCATGGGCATTAGCCAGTACATCAAGGAAATCGGCCGCGGCGCGCGCGGCGCCAAGCCGCTGACGCGCGAGCAGGCCACGGACCTGTTCGGCCAGGTGCTGGACGGCGCCGTGACCGACCTGGAGATTGGCGCCTTCTGCCTGGCCATGCGCATCAAGGGCGAGACGTCCGAAGAGATGTGCGGCTTTCTGGACGCCACCCACCAGCGCCTAGCGTTGCTGCCCGCCACCGACCGCCCGCTGATCGTGCTGCCCAGCTACAACGGCGCACGCAAGCTGCCGGTGCTGACGCCGCTGCTGGCGCTGCTGCTGGCCCGTCAAGGGTTGCCCGTACTGCTGCATGGCATGCGCACCGAGGCGCGGCGCGTTTTGGCATCGGATGTGCTCAATGCGCTAGAAGTATCTGCCCTGATGGCTCCTGAAAAGATAGCAAATGGCACGGTCCGCCATATCCACACGCAGCACCTGCACGCAGGGCTGGCACGCCTGCTGGCCGTGCGCGAGGTGGTGGGCCTGCGCAACCCAGGGCACAGTGTGGTCAAGCTGATGAGCCCGTGCGCGGGGCCGTCGGTGGTGGTCACGGCGTACACACACCCCGAATATTTCGAGATGCTGCAGAGCACCTTCCGCACCCTGGGGATGAACGCGTTGCTCTCGCGCGGGCTGGAGGGCGAGGTCGCCACGGACCCACGCCGCACCCCCCGCTACGACGGCTTTGTGCAAGGCGTGCATACGGTGCTGGAGGCACAACAACCGGGCACGGCCAGCGAGGTGCCCGGTCTGCCCGCCGAGATCGATGTGACCACCACAGCCGCCTACACGCGCCAGGTGCTGGCGGGCGATTTGCCCATTCCACACGCCATCGAACGGCAGGTGGAACATATCTTGCGACTGGTCGATCAAACCGTTTCGGAGACATCCCCATGAGCCGCCCCACGCCTTCCACCACATCGCCCACACCCCCACCCCACCTGGGCACCGGCGGCAGCTGCACGTTGGTGGGCGCAGGCCCGGGCGACCCGGAGCTGCTCACCCTCAAGGCGCTCAAGGCCATCCAGGCGGCCACCGTGCTGCTGGTGGATGACCTGGTGAGCGATGCCATCGTGGAGCACGCATCGCCCACGGCGCGCATCGTCTACGTGGGCAAGCGCGGCGGCTGCAARAGCACGCCRCAGGCCTTCATCGAAAAGCTGATGCTGATGGCCGTGAACGAAGGGGAGAACGTGGTGCGSCTCAAGGGCGGCGACCCCTTCATCTTCGGCCGSGGYGGCGAAGAGGTSGAGCACCTGCGTGCCGCCGGCGTGCAGGTCACCGTCATCAACGGCATCACCGCAGGCCTGGCGGGCCTGACCTCGCTGGGCGCACCGCTCACGCACCGTGAGCATGCCCATGGCGTGGTGTTTGTCACCGGCCACGCCAAGCCCGGTGACGCGGGCACCGACTGGCGCCAACTGGCCGCCACGGCGCGCGACGCCAAGCTCACGCTGGTCATCTACATGGGCGTAAGCGGCGCCGCCACCATCGAGCAAGAGCTGCTCTCCGGCCTGCCTGCAGACACACCGGTCGCCGTCATCCAGCACGCCAGCCTGCCCCACCAGCGGCATGCCATCACCACCCTGGGAGCGCTGCACGCCACCATCACCCGCGAAGGGCTGGCCAGCCCCTCGGTGATTGTGGTGGGCGATGTGGTGCGTGGTGTCGCACTGGCCGTGCAGGACGCTGGCGCAGTGCCGTTGCAGGCCCGGCGCGCGGGCTGAGCACACACAACGACCCCCACAATTCCACAGTCCCGATTGCGCGCTGCGCAGGTCGGGGATGCACCGTGCGCGAGCGCAAACCAATGTGCTTCAGTGCACGCCCACGCGCTGCGCAGCCGCGTGTTTCATCAAGCCTGGCCTCCCGCTCCACAGCACCGCATTGGGTCACGCAGCTGTACGCACATTGGCCCGGGTATTGCTTGAAGACATGCRTCTGAATGCAACACGCACAAGGAACACCATGGCAGCCTTCCCCCTCCCCGCACGCACTTCCAGCATGCCCACGCTGTCGTCCCCTGCACAGGCTCCATCGCGCGATGGGGGCATGTCGCTCGTCAATCTTGCAGCGCGCCAGCGCATGCTGTCGCAGCGCATGGTGCTGCAAACCGTGCTGGCCGCGCGCGGCAGCGACCTGCACCTGAAGGCCGCGCGCAGCTCGCTCACGCTGTTCACCGACAGCCAGGCCCGGCTGGTGGACACGCCCCGCCACCTCGATGCCGCCAGCGGCGAAATCATCCGCAAGGCCTATCACGGCCCCCAGGGTGTGGGCGCCACCATCGACGCGTTTGCCCAGCAGGTGGGCACGGCGCTGGACTTGGCCGAGCGCCAGAGCCCGCGCGTGGAAGACGCCCTGGCTAGGCTGGTCGAAACCACCGACGGTGTGCTCGACGCACTCAACACGGCCACCACCGCGTTCGACCAGGTGAGCAAGGCGCAGTCCGAAACCCTGATGAAAGAGCTGGCCGGCATCGTGGCCTCGATCCAGACCGTGGCACGCGAGGCCAAGGTGGTCAGCTTCAACGCCCAGGTGATGGCAGCGCGTGCCGGGCAGCACGGGCGCGAGTTTGCGGTGGTGGCCAATGTGCTGTCAGGCATCACCAACGAAATTGACGGCCTGTCCCTGCAGGCGGTGTCATTGGCCGGACGCAGCCGCAACGCGGCCTGAGCAGCACAGCGTGAGGGGCAGAGAAAAGGCCCGGGGCGATGCGCCCAGGGCCTTGGAAGGCGTCCATTCAAGGCGCCCACTCAACGGCTTACTGCCCGGCGGTTTCTCGCACTTGCTGAAACCGCTGTGCCAGTTCCTTGCGCAGCGTCTTGCGGATCACCGCAGCGTCCCAGCGGCGGCGTTCGTCGGGGGTGGAAGGCGACAGTGGCGGCACCTGCACGGGCTTGCGCGCCTCATCCACCGCCACCATGGTGAAAAAGCAGCTGTTCACATGCCGCACCACCTGCGAACGGATCTCTTCGGCCACGACCTTGATGCCGACTTCCATCGACGAGCTGCCTGTGTAGTTCACGCTGGCCAGAAACGTCACCAGCTCGCCCACATGGATGGGCTGCAAAAACATCACCTGGTCCACGCTCAGCGTCACGGTGTAGCAGCCCGAATAGCGGCTGGCGCACGAGTACGCCACCTGGTCCAGCAGCTTGAGGATGGCGCCGCCGTGCACGTTGCCCGAAAAGTTGGCCATGTCGGGCGACATGAGCACGGTCATGCTGAGTTGGTGTGAAGGGATGTTCATGCAGCGATTTTAGAAAGCTGCGTGTGCTGCGTCGCGTGCAAGTTGAGCCCGGTGCACAGCGGGTGGCAGCTTCGCTACACTCGCGCAGCACCTGCTGACCGGGTGCGAGGAGGAACCGATGATCGAACTAGAAAAACTCAACGAATTCACCGAAAGCCACGGCGCATTGCGCACCGGCAAGGGGCTGGTGTCGGGCGTGATTGCACTCACGCTGGCCATCCTGTGCCTTCTGGGCGTGTTGGCCTTTCACTTCCCCGAGTACCTCACCACGCCGCAGCTGCGCAAGAGCTACGACGTGGCGGTGATACGCAACATCATGCTGGTGGCCATGGCAATTGCGGGCGGCATCTCGTTGGTCAACATCCTGTTCAACCGCGCCCGCTGGCTGGCCACCTTTGCGTTTGCCATCGTGGCGATTGCCGCGCTGCTGGGCGGCCACAAGGTGGAGGTGGACCCGAACTTCCCCGACAACACACCCTACATCGGCCTCGACTGGTTCATCCTGGACCTGCTGGGCAGCTCGCTGATCTTCATCTTCATCGAGAAGCTGTTTGCGCTGCGCAAGGACCAGCCCATCTTCCGCGCCGAGTGGCAGACGGACTTTCACCACTTCATCGTCAACCACATGGTGGTGGGCTTTGTGCTGCTGGCCACCAACCTCATCGTGCACAAGTTCTTTGGCTGGGCGGCGAGCGACGGCATTCGCGGCTGGGTGCAGGGGCTGAACTTCTGGGTGGCACTGTTTCTCATCATCCTGGTGGCCGACCTGGTGCAGTACTGGACSCACCGCGCCTACCACGAGGTSCCSSTGCTGTGGCGCCTGCAYGCSGTGCACCACAGCGTSAARAGCATGGACTGGATGGCSGGCTCGCGCCAGCACATCYTSGAGCTGCTRATCACSCGCACGCTGGTGCTGGCSCCSATCTAYGTGCTGGGCTTYWSCAAGGAAGTGATCGACGCRTACATCGTGGTGGTGGGCTTCCAGGCSGTGTTCAACCACKSCAAYGTGAGCGTSCGSCTSGGGCCGCTGCGCTACGTGMTSGTCACGCCCAACTTCCACCACTGGCACCACAGCCAGGACSWGGAGGCGCTCGACAAGAACTACGCCGCGCACTTCGCGTTTCTGGACTACCTGTTTGGCACCGCCGTCAAAAGCACCAAGCTCTGGCCCGAGCAMTATGGCGTGCTGGGCGACTACGTGCCCAACGGCTTTGTGAAGCAGTTCAAGTTTCCGTTCACCTGGAAGGGATGAGGACTCTTCAGGTGCAGGGCCAGGGATGTCCTGCATAACCCTCGCGAGGCGGTGGTAGTGCGGATCGGGGCAGGCCGCAAGGCGTCTTTTTGCAGCCAATAGCCGTGCTACTGGCAAGAAAAGCAACGCAGCGGATGGTCCGAGTCCGCGCTATCACTGACCGCAGGGAGTTATGCAGGACATCCCTAGGGCATCGCCGCCAGCTCTCGCTCCAGCACCCGCAGTTGCTCGCGCAGGGCCTCGGTCCGTTCTTCACACGCGGCTTTGGCATCGGCGGCCTTTTCCGCACCCTCCTGCACAAACTGGTTGCCCGACGGCAGGTTGCCGCGCCGCAGCGGCCCTGCCGTGGCCACGGCATTGGGCTGGGCCGTGCATTCACGTTGGTTGCGCTCGATAGCGGCGCGCGCCTGGGGGATGCCCTGGGTCTGCAGGTAATTCTTGCGCTGCCAGGTGGGGCCAAATGCGCCCTCGGCCAAAGGCGCTGCAGTCGGCTGCACAGGGGTGGCGCCACGGGTGGTGGGGCGCACGTCGATCTTCTCGCCCTCGCCCGCACAAGGCGCGTCCTGGAACGACACCTTGCCATTGGCGTCCGTGCACTTGTTGATGGCCCAGGCGGGGGCCAGGCAGCCCAGCGCCAGGGCACAGAGGGCGTAGCGGATCAAAGTCATGGTGTTGTCCTCGGCAGGTCCTTGCCACATGCTACCGCGCCGCATGGGGCGGGGCGAATCGCACCGTCTTGCGCGGGTGCCGTCAGAGCCGTGGGTGGATAGACACATGTCCCTAAGATGACGCGCCCCCGGTAGAAACCCGGTGCGTGCGGGGCACAGCGCCCTCCTACCATCGCCGCTCTTCGGGGCCTCGCAGCCCTTTGAATCGGTTTTTTGCTGGAGATGCTGTGTGATGAAGACCCCGAATGCAAATGCGTGGCCCGCCGACCAGGGGCTGCCCCTGGCGCGCCGCCGCAGCCTGGTCCTTGCGCTGGCCGGTAGCGCGGCCCTGGCTGGCCTGCCCGCCCGCGCACAGCCCGCCGGCGGCGGCAAGGGAGACATCCTCATCGGCCGCTCAACCGCACTGTCAGGCGGCATGGCGCCGTTTTTGTCGCCCATCCACGAGGGGCAGGAGGCCGCCGTGGAAGACGCCAACTCCAAGGGCGGCATCGGTGGCCGCAAGATCCGGCTGGTGTCGCTGGACGATGGTTTTGACGCCCGCCGTGCGCTGGACAACGCCAAGCAGCTGAGCGAAAAAGACGGCGTGCTGGCACTGTTTGGCGTGGCCGGCACCTCGCAGGTCATGACGCTGCTGCCCTACCTGGCGCAGGCCAAACTGCCGCTGATCTCCGTGTACACCGGCAGCCCCGCCGTCCGCGCGCAGCAGCACCCCTACCTCTTCACCACCCGCGCCAGCTATGCCGACGAACTGGTGAAGATCGTGCGCAACCTGGTGGCCGTGCAGACCTCGCGCATTGCTGTGGCCTACGAAAACAATGACTTCGGCAAACTGCTGCTGCCCCTGGTGGAAAAGACGGTTGCCGCCGAGGGTGCTGCGCTGGCCGGCTCGCACGCACTAGCCTCATCGGGCGAAGACGCGAACGAAGCCGCCAAGGCCCTGGCCACCCAAAAGCCGCAGGCCGTGCTGCTGGTGGCAGCAGGCCCGTCGGTAGTGGCCTATGTGCGGGCCAACCGCGCTCACCTGGGCGTGCCCATCTACACCCTGTCGCTGGGCGCAGGCACCGCTGTGCTCAAGGCGCTGGGCGACGATGCGCGTGGCCTGGCGGTGGCGCGAACGGGCCCCTCGCCCACCAAGCCCACCATTGCGCTCACGCGGGACTTCCAGGCCTCCATGAAGCGCTACGACAAGCCCGTGGATTACGACCGCTATACCGGCTACATGGACGCGCGCGTACTCATCGAAGGCCTGCGCGCCGCAGGCCCCGGTGTCACACGCACCAGCCTGGTCACGGCCATGGAGGGCCTGGGCAACCTGGACCTGGGAGGCTTCAGCTACCAGTTCAGCCCGCAGAACCACCATGGGTCCAACTATGTGGACATTGCGGTGGTGGGCACTGGCGGGGTGTACAGGCAGTAAGCGCCGCATCAGCAGTCGCTGGCGGCTTCGGCGCCAGCGGGCCTGCAGGGCATGGCACACCGCGTGGGCGTCCCACCCGGTGAGTTGTGCCACCAGAACAACAAAAACCCGCACCTTGGGGCAATATCTGCCACGTTTTTGCGAATAGTTCGCATTTGTATTTAAAATTTTACAAATCCCAGCCAGCCGTGCATCCCGTCGGAGGAGCGTTGCCAGCCAGCCTGCCAACGCATTTCCCCCAGGAGCCCTTTCATGCACGCACCCCGCAGACAGCTTGTCTGTGCCCTCCATCCTCTGGCGGTGGCCGCCTTCCTCGCAGCCAACATGATGGGCACCGCCAGTGCCCAGACCGCCGCCGGGTCACCAGCGCCCGCCGCCGAACCCTCCCTCTCGGGCACAGCCAACACCGACCAGGTCGTGGAGCCCAAGGCGCTGGACAGCGTCACCGTGTCGGGTGCGCGCGAGAGCGCATCCACCCGCCTCCAGCTCACGCCGCGTGAAACGCCGCAGTCCGTCAGCACGGTGACGCGCGCGCAGATCGAGCGCCAGTCGCTCACCAGCATTGACAGCGTGCTGCGCAACGTGAACGGCATTGCCGTGAGCTTCTACGACACGCAGCGCCCGCTGTACTACGCGCGCGGCTTCCAGATCACCGACTTCCAGACCGACGGCCTGCCCAGCTACAGCAGCAGCACCAACCAGGAGTTCGACACCGCGCTGTACGAGCGCATCGACATCGTGCGCGGCGCCAACGGCATCCAGACCGGTGTGGGCGTGCCTTCGGCCACAATCAACATGATCCGCAAGCGCCCCCAGCGCGAATTCGCCGCGTCTGTGGCGCTCACGGCGGGTTCTTGGAACCTGTACCGGGGCGAGCTGGACATCAACGCACCCCTCAACAGCGACGGCAGCGTGCGCAGCCGCCTGGTCGTGGCCCCGCAGAAGAAAGAGAGCTTCCGCGACCGCTACTCCGAGGACAAGACCGCCCTGCTGGCCGCGGTGGAGGCCGACATCGGCACCGCCACCGTGGTGTCGCTGGGCTACCAGCGCCAGTCCAACGACCCCAAGGCGCCGATCTGGGGCACCATCCCGCGTTTTGCGACCACGGGCGTGCCGATTGACCTGCCGATATCCACCAGCTTCTCGCCGCCCTGGACGCGCTGGGAGCGCACCTCCGGCACGCTCTACGCCACGCTGGACCACCAGCTCAACGACGACTGGAGCCTGAAGGCCGCGCTGAACCACACCGAGGGCGACACATTCCGCCTGAGCACCTACGGCTATGGCGCCACCACCAGCCAGGCCCCCTTCATCAACCCGGTGACCGGCGCGGGCACGACCCTGTATGCCTCCGTGAGCGGCGGCAGCGAAACGCAGGACACGGTGGACGCCTACCTGTCGGGCAAGTTCGAGCTGGGCGGCCGCAAGCACGACCTGGTGGTGGGCATGAGCTCCACCCGCACCGCCACGCGCACCGATGGCTACACCTCGGTGGCGGGCTGGAGCTATGTGATCCCCAACATCTACACCTGGGATGGCAACGCGCCCGCACCCACCTATTCCAAGACCGGCGCCTGGCGCACACAGATCACGCAGCAGACGGGCCTGTTCGCCTCGGCACGCTGGCGCTTGGCCGACCCGCTGTCGGTGCTCACCGGCCTGCGCCTGACCGACTGGCACCGCCACTCCGACACCTATGGCACCACCGGCAGCTATGCAGGCCGCTCGGCGATCCAGGACGAGAACCGCAAGGTCACGCCCTTCATCGGCGCGGTGTACGACATCACGCCCACCCTGTCGGCCTACGCCAGCTACGCGCGCATCTTCAACCCGCAGAACTACAAGGACCGCAACAACAATCCGCTGTCGCCCGTCATCGGCAGCAATGCCGAGGCTGGCCTCAAGGCCGAGCTGTTCGAGCGCCGCATCCAGGCGCACTTTGCGGTGTTCCAGACCAAGCAAGACAACTTCGGCGTGCGCGACAGCGCCATCACCACACCGCTGCCCGACGGCAGCCTGCCCTACGTGGCCGTGAACGGCACGAAGTCCACCGGCTTCGAGCTGGAGTTTGCAGGCATGGCCACCCGGCAGTGGCGTGTGAGCGCGGGCCTGACCCGCGCCAAGGTCACGCGTGCCCCGACCGACCTGATCTACGCCAACATGCCCGACTACCTGCTGCAACTGGGCACGGACTACCAGCTGTCGGGCGCGCTGGCGCCGCTGTCGGTAGGCGGCAACCTGACTTGGCAAAGCGCCATCGAGGGCTTCAACATCCCGCACCCCAGCGGCACGGTGACGGTGAAGCAGTCGCCCAAGGCCATCCTCAACCTGCGCGCGTCCTGGCAGTTCAACCCCAAGGTGAGCGCCACGCTGGCGGTGAACAACGTGACCAACCAGAAGTACTGGGCCAACCTGGACTACGGCAACTATGCGGACCCGCGCAATCTGAGCGTGACGCTGCGCGCGGCTTTCTGACCGGCCTACCCGCAACACAAGAGGGAGCGAGGGGGCGACCGGGGCTTGCGCCGCAGCGGCATCGCGCCGTGCGGAGCAGGCCCCGGGGCAGCCGGGGGACAATCACACCTTTGTCTCTTTTGATGCCTTCCCGTGTCCCTCCCATTTTTTGACGCCATCATCATCGGCGCCGGCGCTGCCGGCCTGTTCTGCGCGGGCCAGGCGGGCCAGCGGGGCCTGAAGGTCTTGCTCATCGACCATGCCGACAAGGTGGCCGAAAAGATCCGCATCTCGGGCGGCGGGCGCTGCAACTTCACCAACCGCGACCTGGACCCGGCCGCGCCGCACAAACACTTTGTGGGGCAGAACCCGCAGTTCTGCCGCTCGGCGCTGTCGCGCTACACACCCGCCGATTTCATCGCGCTGGTGCAAAAGCACGGCATCCCGTTTCATGAAAAGCACAAGGGCCAGCTGTTTGCCGACCGCTCGGCCGAGGACATCATTGCCATGCTGCTGGCCGAGTGCGAGGCGGGTGGTGTGACCCACTGGCAGCCCTGTAGCGTCAAAAAAATAGACTTTTTGGCATCAAGCGCTAGTGAATCATGCCCGGGCAGCTATCAAATTGATACCGATCGTGGGCCGGTGTCGGCGGGTGCGCTGGTCATTGCCACCGGCGGCTTGTCCATCCCCAAGATCGGCGCCACCGACTTTGGCTACCGGCTCGCGCAGCAGTTCAGCATCCCGCTCATCGAGCGCAAGCCGGGCCTGGTGCCGCTGACCTTTGACGGTGCGGGCTGGGCGCCGTATGCGCAGCTGTCGGGGCTGGCGCTGCCGGTGCAGATCAGCACAGGGGCCAAGAAAACCCGCATGGCGTTTGACGAAGACCTGCTGTTCACCCACCGGGGCCTGTCGGGCCCCGCGGTGCTGCAGATCTCCAGCTACTGGCAGGAGGGCACGCCCCTGGCCATCAACCTGGCGCCCACGGTGGACCTGCCCGCTGCGCTGGCGCAGGGCAAGGCCCGCTCGCGCAAGCTGGTTGCCAACGAGCTGGCCACGCTGGTGCCGAGCCGCCTGGCCGACGCGTGGGCCAGCCGCGAGGCGGATTGGCAACGCCCCATCAACGAGGCCAGCGACAAGGCCCTGGCGCGCCTGGCGGAGCAGCTGGCGCGCTGGGAGCTGACGCCCACGGGCACCGAGGGCTACAAGAAAGCCGAAGTAACGCTGGGCGGCGTGGACACGCGCGCGCTGTCGCAGCAGACCATGGAGTGCAAGACGCAGCCCGGCCTGTACTTCATTGGCGAGGTGGTGGACGTGACAGGCTGGCTGGGCGGCTACAACTTTCAGTGGGCCTGGGCCAGCGCATATGCCTGCGCGCAGGCGCTGGCAGCAACACCCCCCTGAGGCCCTACGGGCCTTCCCCCTGCTCTCGCTACGCTACGCTGCGCGGGCAGGGGGACGACGCCCTCGCTGCGGGGCGGCCCTTGCCCGGCGTCCCGCGCGCGCGCAGCGCCCGTTTGACCGCTACGCTGCCGCTGCCTCTCGCGTCAACAATCCGCAATGCTGTCGGGCCCAGGCCTCCAGCTCCGGCACCGGCAGCGGGCGGCTGAAGTGGTAGCCCTGCAGCTCCTCGCAATCCAGCGCACTCAGCACCTGGGCCGTGGCCAGGTCTTCCACGCCCTCGGCCACGATGCGCAGCCCCAGCGTGTGGCCCAGCGCGATGATGGCGCGGGTGATGGCCATGTCGGCGGGGTTGGCCAGCATGTCGCGCACAAAGGACTTGTCCACCTTGAGGCGGTCGATGTCAAAGCGCTTCAGATAGGCCAGGCTGGAATACCCGGTGCCGAAATCGTCGATGGACAGCTGCACGCCCAGCGCCTTGAGCGCCGCCAGTTGCTGCTCGGCCGCATGGGCGTTGTCCATGAGCTGGGACTCGGTGATCTCCAGCTCCAGCCGGTGCGCCGGCATGCCGGTGCGCAGCAGCAGTGCCTCGATGTCGGTGACCAGCGCGGGGTCGGACATCTGCGCGGCCGAGAGGTTGACCGAGATCGACACCCGGGCCAGCGGGTGTGGCATCAAGGCATCGCCCGGGCCCGCCTCCAGCGCCAGCTGCTGCCAGCGCACCCACTGCTCGCAGGCTTGCTGCAACACCCAGCTGCCAATGGCGCGGATCATGCCGGTCTCTTCGGCGATGGGGATGAACTCGCTGGGCGGTATAGAGCCCAGCACCGGGCTGGTCCAGCGCAGCAGCGCCTCCACGCCCAACAGCTGGGTGCCCTGGGCGCTCAGGCGGGGCTGGTAGTGCAGGCTCAGCTCGTGGCGCTCCAGCGCGCGGCGAAGTTGCTGCTCCATGGTCTGGCGGGCCACCGCACGCTGGTCGGTCTCCATGGAATAGAACAGCGCCATGTCGCGGCCGGTGGTCTTGGCCTCGTACATGGCGGCGTCGGCGCGGCGCATGAGTTCGTCAATGTCGCTGCCATCCTCGGGGTACACGGCGATGCCCACGCTGCAGGACACATTGAGTTCATGCCCCTCCACCGGGTGGCTCTGGCGGATGAGCGGGATCAGCCGCCGCTCCACCAGCTGCTGCACATCCTCGCGCCCGGCCACGTCGCGCATCACCACCACAAACTCGTCGCCGCCCAGGCGGCTCACGGTGTCGCGGCTGCGCACGGCCTGCGTAAGGCGTGCGGCCACCGAGCGCAGCAGGCCATCGCCAATGTGGTGGCCCAGCGTGTCGTTGATGGCCTTGAAGCGGTCCAGGTCGATGAACAGCACCGCCACCTTCTCACCCGTGATCGGCGCCTGTGCCAGCGCCATCTGCAGGCGCTGCACACACAGCGATCGGTTGGGCAGCTCAGTGAGCACATCGTGGTGCGCCAGGAACTGGATGCGCTCCTCGTTGAGCTTGCGGTCGGTGATGTCGATGGCAATGCCGATGTGGTTGGCCACCGCACCGCCCTTGCCCTCGCGCACGGCCGACACCATGAGCCAGGCCGGGTAGGTCTCGCCCGAGCGGCGGCGAAACCGCACCTCGCCCTGCCACGACTCCTTGTCGAGCATGGTGCGCTGGATCTGCACCGACAGCGGCTCGGCGCCCGCCTCTTCCAGCAGAAAGCCCAGGTCTTCGCCAATGACCTCGTAGAAGTCGTAGTGCGTGCTGCGGCAGAACGCCTTGTTCACGCTGATGATCTGCTGCTCGGCGTTCATGATGATGATGCCCTCGGACGAGGCCTCGAACACCTTGGCCCAGAGCTCCAGGCGCTGCTCCATCACCTTGAGCACGTTGATGGGCGTGAAAGCGGTGAGCACCGAGTCGCGCCCCTGGAACTGCAGGCGCCGCGCCGACAGCACGGCCCACGAAGGCTCGGGGCTGCCCTTCCAGCGCACTTCAAATTCATCGACCGAGCCCTGGTCCGCCAGGCGCTGGAAGAAGCGCGCGCGCACGCCGGGCTCCAGCCCCACGGCCCAGGGGTCGGTCTTGCGGCCCCCCAGCCAGTGGGCCGCGGGTGCGTTGGAGTGCAGCACCTCGTGCTCGGGAATCGACGTGACCACCATGGGGATGGGGAAGGCCTCCACCAGCTCGCGCTGTGCCTCGGCCGCGCGGGCGCTGGCGGCCAACTCTTGCTGCAGCACACGGTCGCGGTCGAGCTGGGACAGCATCTCGTTGAACGCGGTAACCAGGCGGCCGATCTCGTCGCGGCTGGCCCAGTGCGCGCGCAGCGTGTGGTCGCCGCTCTTGCGCACCTCGTCGGCCACGCGGGCCAGTTGCTGCAGCGGTTTGGCGATCTGGCGCGCGACCAGGGTGACGAGCGAAAGGATGCAGCCCAGCAGCACCAGCGCCGTGCCCAAGTGCAACCACATGCGGGCAAACAGGCTGTCGGCGCGCTGGTTCAGCAAACGCTCCAGGTCCACAATGCCCACCGACCAGGCATCGCGCAGCGCGCCCAGCACCTGTGCCTCCTGCACACCCACTTGCGCCACCGTCAGGCGTGACTCGCCCGACGCAATGCCCTGCAGCAAGGCCTGAAAGCCCTCCTGCGCCGCCTTGAGCGCCTCGCGCTGGCGCACCAGCGCAGCCCGCATCTCGGGCGAGCCTGCAATGAACGCCTGGTTGTAGTCCGACTCGATACCCAGCATCACCGCATCCAGCCGCCCCACCAGCGTCAGCAGCTCGGACGACCACTGCGGCCCGCGCCGCGACGGCGCCGCATTCAAGAAGCTGACGGTGTCATGCACCGCCTGCAGCAGCTCGGGAAACCGCAGCACCACCAGCGACATCACGTAGTAGCTGTCCAGGTCCGGGTCCAGGATCAGGTTGGACTGGTTGCCCACCGTGGTGAGCAGCTCACGCCCCTCGCGCAGCAGCTGGCTGCGCAGCCGGGTGAGCGTCTGCGGATCAGCAGCTGGAGCGCCCCCTTGGGGCTGGCCCGTCAGCTGCTGCAGCGCCACGCCAAACCGCTGCCCCACCTCGGCCGTGTGCAGTTGTTCGTCGTGGGCTGCCCGCACGTCGTCCAGGCGGGTCAGCACATCGGCCACCAGCGGAGGCTGCTGCGAAGCATCCAGGAACTGCCCCATCAGCCCATCGCGCACCACGGCCGCGTAGGTCGTGCCCACCACCTCCTTGCGCGTGAAATCAATCGCCAGGTATTTTTCGTGGATCAGGATGCTGGAGACGTAGATCACCGCCGTCAGGTCCAGCAGATAGATGAGCATGAGCTTGCGGCCCACACTGAGCCGGCCCAGCCAACCCGATACGCGGTGCATGAATGCCATGGTGTCTGCGGCGGGGCCGCCCGGGCGGATGGCCAGGGCTCTCCACCGGTGAATAGGAGTGTTACAACGTGAAGCAACTTCCGCGCCATTGCGGTGCGGCCCGGCTGTCAGAAGCCCACCGGACGCCCTGTTCGGGGACAGACCGGCAATCCTTGCGCTCTGGGCGTGGATAAAGGCTATAATCTCCGGCTTTGCTGGCAATGCCCCGTCGGCCAAATACTAGTTACAGACGGGGAAACCGCTTTGTACGGACTTGAGGCCCGATCTCCCCAAGCCCCTCTGCAGGCACCATTTGGAAAACATTAGCTAATGACTACGATCCGCGTAAAAGAAAACGAACCCTTTGACGTTGCACTGCGCCGCTTCAAGCGCACCAWTGAAAAGCTCGGCCTGCTGACCGACCTGCGCGCCCGTGAGTTCTACGAAAAGCCCACCGCCGAGCGCAAGCGCAAGAAGGCTGCTGCCGTGAAGCGTCACTACAAGCGCGTTCGCAGCATGCAACTGCCCAAGAAGCTGTACTAAGTACCGCTTTGGCCCCGTCCTGATACGGAGTGCCGACAAACCCGCGCTAGGGACGCCAAGCGCGGGTTTTTGTTTTTGGGGTTTGCCAAAAGGCTTTCTGGCGTCGTTGCAACGC
>NZ_JBGFFF010000061.1:0-27460 GCF_056175785.1 Acidovorax sp. LjRoot204 | reverse complement strand
CAGCAATTCAGCAGTCCGGGCGTGGAAGGCCTCAAGCGCTTGGGTGGACTCGGCAGTTGCCACGGTGACCGCCCTCTCACCTTGGCGAGAAATCGGCTCGCACAACAGCAAGCGAGAGGTGAGCCCCAACTTCACAGCCATACCGTTGTTGCGACGGATGAACTCGTCGTAGACAGCGCGCTGCGTCATGACGGAGAACGTCAAGTGCGGACTCTGGAGGCAAAGGCCGCCCGTCGTAATACGATCGACTCGCAACAGCTCAGGCGCTTGCCACAGTTCCGTGAGCGTGCCCAAGTGCTGCATTACCCGACTGTTTGCAATGATCGCGCCCTCCGCACTGACAAGCCCTGCGGAGGGCCAGACATCGCGCAAATTCCTCAACAGAGCCTCGATGGTTGTGTTGTGATAAAGCCATCGGGGATGGAGCTCCATCACTGGTTTGGTGCCGAGATGCTCAGCAATCGCCTCGTCCACACCTGTGCAGTCTTTGCCAGTCTTCACAACTTGCGCCAAGTCCGCCTCTAACTGTTTCAGTCGAATCAGCCACACTGTGCAGGCAGCTTCATGACGGTCCTTCAGCGCCGCGCGGAATACTTCAGCGAGTATTTCCCGATCGACGATCGGTTGGAGTAGTAGCTTGTCAGTGGCGCTCTTACGCTCTCCCGACTTGGCGATTACCCAAAAAAACAGATTCACAGGCGACAGGAAACCAGGGGGAGACCTGACGTCGATCACTCCTTGACAGCACAGCGCCATAGCAGTCAACGCAGAGACCAAGGCGATCTCTATCGGCGCTTGAGTTTGAAGGTCAGCGGCGTAAACTGCGTGTCGTAGGAGCTTCGGGGCCATATCAAGGTGGACTTTCGGGTCGTACTTTCGCTCGTACATTTTTCAATCCTCAGGTGGCCCGCCGCTTGGAAAGCGAACGGGCAAGTTGCCGGTGCATGCGCTCGCGCGCATTTCCGGATAGCTGGATCTCTCCGCGGAGTACAAATCTCCACGGTTGGTGTTGGCAGTACCRTGAACATCGACGGCAGCCAATGAACACCCCTCTTCAACTCGAGCTCCTGCTCGCGCCCATGCGTTGGATTAACAAATCCGACGGGGCCRGCGATTCATCAGAACGCGCTAACTTTTCGCCTTGCCCAGAGCTTTGGCATGCAAAGCTCCGCCAGCCACAGTCGATGCGGCAGGAAAGTCGGGGCGGAGAAAAAGAGAGCGCGCTACGGAGCGCGATGACGAGAGTCGATCCAGGCCTGTACGTCATCGGCACGCCAACGCACAGAGGAGCGTGGGCCTGCGTTCAGGCGTATGGGGCGAGGGAAATCAGAGTGCAGTTCATCGCTGCGCTGCTGGAGTTGCGCGTAGATCGTTGATCGCGAGATACCAAGAATCTTGGCAACTTCACCAACGCGCAATAGGGAGGTGAGTCTGGAGGGCTTACCGCCGTGCTCAGCATGAGGACAGCTTTCACATGTGAAAGCTAGCGATGAATCCGCCAGTGATTCAACGTTTTTGCGACTCRGCAAAGCAGAACGGGGAACAGGGACTTTCCCAGCGGGCACATAGCCAGAGCTGACTGAGACACCGGTACGAAGACCAACAGAGGAACCAACACAAATCATAGGGACGAACTCCATCAACGCCAAAAAAATGACGAGTTCGTCCTCCTTGTGTGGACGTTTTTCAAACGCTTTCGGAGCCTTCCGGCCCTAGTGTCCGGAGTAATGGCCTGTGTCTCGAAAACACTCCTGAGCGCTTGCTCAACGAGCAGGAATACTAAAGGGATGTGACCGACGAAGTCAAGAGGCGATCGACAGGTTGAGCGACCACCGGTCTATGGATCTCAGGAGATACGACTGGCAGGCGAGCCGCGTTTGAGTCCAGAACAGTCCAGCCGGATCCAACGCAATGCGATTGCTGTATGGTGTAACGATTGGTAGATAGAAACAAAAAAGCGCCCCGAGAGGCGCTTGTTTGCTTGCTTACTGGCGGAAACGGAGGGATTCGAACCCTCGATGAGGCTCTACACCCCATACTCCCTTAGCAGGGGAGCACCTTCGGCCACTCGGTCACGTTTCCAATCCCGCTATTATGCCTCATTTCAGGGGCTGTTCCGCTGGTTGCAGCAGCATAGGTGGGCTGATCCAGAGTCCTCGTGCACGCCAGGCGCTGATAGCTGGAGTTACTTTTTTGCCGATTGCCGCCCAGGTTTTGATGTCGCATATGGAGGCCATTCGAGCGCGGATGGCTTGTGTGTTGAGCCTGTTGGACAGGGGGCAAGGACGGACTCGGGCTTTCTATTGGACGCACCGAGCTCATAGAGCTGGCAATCTTCGCGATTGGCCAACGTGCCGGATACGGCGGTTTGCTCCCGTGTTTGTGGGTGTCGCCCCGTGACGCGGGCAAAAAGACACCTGAGAGCTACTGCCTGAGCCATTCCAGCGTAAGACCAGACCTCACGACAAAGCCGCTTCCTACCTTGATGCGGATGTGGTGACCCCGTGTGGTACAGGCCTGGATCTGATCCAGCAGCTCGCACAATTGCGCGGCTCCCGGGGTGGTTTGGTGGACATGGCGCAGCCAGTGGCGCACCACGTTGGCTTGGCGCGCGCGGGTGAGCCCCTGCAGCGCCTTGATACCGGGGGGCACACCCAACAAGGACAGGTCCTGCTGTGCCATCTCGTGCAGCAGCTCAGCAGCCTGGGCTGCATTGGCGGCCGACCGTGCAAAGGTATCGCGAAAGGACGGGAATGCGGCATGCAGCGCAGGCAGCAGTTGCGCCCGAATGCGGTTGCGCGTGAAGCGCTCATCGGAATTGGTGGGGTCTTCCACCCACGCCTGGCCTTGTGCCTTCAACCAATCGCGCACGTCCGCCGCAGACACCTGCAACAAGGGGCGGTGCCAGACCAGACCAGCACGCGTCCACTGGGCGGGCATGGCGGCCAGGCCGGCCACGCCCGCTCCGCGCGACAGGGCGAGTAGCAGGGTTTCGGCCTGATCGTCGGCGTGCTGTGCAATTGCTATGGATTGAATAGCACCCAAGGCATGATCTTCTAGCGCTACTGCCGTCAAAGCCTGGTATCTGGCTTGCCGAGCGGCATCCTCGGGGCTCTGGCCGGGCGCGGGGCGCGCGTCCAGCCGCAGCACACGCAACGGCACGCCCAGCTTGCTACACAAGGCCACGCAATGCTGCTCAAACCCATCGGCAGCCGCCTGCAGCCCATGGTGCACATGGATGGCCAGCACCTGCCCGGGCCAGCGGCGTGCACAGCCCAACAGCAATGCGGTCGAGTCTGCGCCCCCGCTCAACGCCACGGCCATCGGCAACGCGGGCGCAAAGGCCCGCAGGGCGGCGTCCATTGATTGCGTCATCGCATCCGCCCTTCAGGCCCTGCAGCTGGACCCGTCGCAACCGCCGGACGTGCCCGGAGGGCGTAGAGAACGAGGGAGAAATGGCGGCGCATGGGCGCCGATTATCACGGGGCCCCGCACTCCGGCAGTAAGGTGCATGGGGGGGCGCGCCGCCCCTTGCAACTTAACCGCCCGGCGAGGACAGCCGTGGCGCAGCGTGGGCAGGGTCGGTGGACAGGCGGAAGGTACCCACCACCTCCGACAGCCGCACCGACTGGTCCTTGAGGCTCTGTGCCGCAGCAGCGCTCTCTTCCACCAGCGCTGCGTTCTGCTGGGTCATCTGGTCGAGTTGGGCCACGGCCTGGCCGACCTCGTTGATGCTGGTGCTTTGCTCATTGGTGGACGCCGTGATCTCGGCCATGATGTCCGTCACACGCTGCACCGAAGTCACAATCTCGGTCATGGTAGTGCCCGCGTCGTGCACCAGCCGCGAGCCGTTTTCCACCTGCTCGACCGAGGTATTGATCAGGGTCTTGATCTCGCGTGCCGCCTCGGCGCTGCGCTGGGCGAGGCTGCGCACCTCGCCTGCCACCACCGCAAAGCCCCTGCCCTGCTCGCCCGCGCGGGCGGCTTCCACCGCAGCATTGAGCGCAAGGATGTTGGTCTGGAAGGCAATGCCGTCGATGACGCCGATGATGTCGTTGATCTTGCGCGAGGCCGCATTGATCTGGTCCATGGTGGTCACCACATTGCCCACCACTTGCCCCCCATGTTGCGCCACGTTGGACGCCTGGGCCACCAGCTGGTTGGCCTGGCGTGCCGAGTCTGCGTTGTGCCGCACGGTCTCGGTCAGTTGCTGCATGGAGGCTGATGTCTGCTGCAGGCTGGATGCCGTGAGTTCGGTGCGCCCGCTCAGGTCATGGTTGCCGGTGGCAATCTCTTCGGCGGCCACGCGTACCGAGCTGCTGGCGTCACGGATCTGCGAGAGCACACCGGAGAGCTTGCCCGCAAAGCTATTGAAGCTACCAGCGATCTGGGCCAGCTCGTCCTCACCGTGGGCGTCGATGCGGCGCGACAGGTCGCCATCACCGGCGCCGATTTCATGCATCGCGTCACGCACCAGCGTGAGCTGGCGCAGGCGCCGCGTCAGAACCACGCCCAGCAGCCCAACGGCCACCACCAACACCAACACGCTGGAGATCAGCGATGTGGCCAGCATGGCCCGGATCGGTGCCATGGCCTCGCTTTCATCCAGGGCCACCACCAGCATCCATGAGGTGCCCGCGATCGGCACCACGCTGAGTAACCGGCTGCGCGACGCGATGTCCGCCTGCAGCAAGCTTTTGTCCTTGGATGCCGCGAGCAGCTTGTCGGTCACGAGGTCCTTGGACAAATCGGCAATGGGCTTGAGGGTCAACGCCTGGTCGCGGTGGGCGATGATCTTGCCGTCGGCAGACACCAGAAACCCGAAACTCTGCGGCGTGGGCTGGATGGAAGCCACATTGGCAACCACTGACTCCATGTAGACATCACCAGCCGCCACGCCTTTGAGCGCTGCGCCGGCGCCCACCGGGGTCGCAAAAGTCACCACCAGTTTCTGGTCGGACGCCGAGATGTAGGGCGGCGTGACCACAGACCCGCCCGCTTGCGCGGCCTGCTTGTACCAGGGACGTGCGGTGGGGTCGTAGTCGGCGGGCAGGCTGCGAGTCTCTGAAAATACGTACTTCTTGTCCGCGTAGCCAAAGTACGCCGTGCTGAATTTGCCCGCGTCGCGCAGCATGGCCAGAGACTTGGCAGGTTCGGGATCTTCAAAGGCGGCGACGGAGGCCGCAATGATCGTGGCCTTGGCCCGCGCCCACTCCTCGATGGTTTCTGCGTGGCTCTTGGCGGTCGCCATGCCCTCTTCGGCCAGCGAAACCTGCGCCTGTGCACGCGCCGACAGGTAGTTGACCAACGTCAACACCATCAGGGCAGCCACCATGCAGGTGGCAGAGAGGACCAGGATCTGGCCTTTGAGCGTCTTCAGAAGCGACATGAAGCCCTCCTTGAACCGCCCGCGCAGGCGGTCTGCAGGCATGTTACATCCGGTAGCAGTCCATGCGCCAGTGCGGGTTTGTGCGCCCCCGCAAAGAGTCGGCCAGAAAAACAACAACGGCCCCGAAGGGCCGTTGGAACCGCACCAAGCTGGTGCATTCATTGCCAGCAACGACAGGCCAGAACCTGCCCTCAGCGGGCTTAGCGGGCGTCCGCCTTGGTGTCGCTGAAGCGGCCGTAGCTCTGCAGACGCTCGTAGCGGCGGTCCAGCAAGTCTTTGGTCTTGAGGTCTGCCACCTGACGGAAGGCATCGCCCAAAGCGCGCTTCAAAAATGCGGCCATCTGCTTGTGGTCGCGATGGGCGCCGCCCACGGGCTCGCTCACGATCTTGTCCACCAGGCCCAGGGCCTTGAGGCGGTGGGCGGTGATGCCCAGGGCGTCAGCGGCCTCTTGCGCTTTGTCGCTGGTCTTCCAGAGGATGGACGCACAGCCTTCGGGGCTGATGACCGAGTAGATGGCGTATTGCAGCATCACAACCTGATCGGCCACGCTGATGGCCAAGGCGCCGCCGGAGCCGCCTTCACCAATGATGGTGGTGATGATGGGCACTTCGAGCTGCGCCATCTCGAAGATGTTGCGGCCGATGGCCTCGGACTGGCCGCGCTCTTCGGCGTCAATGCCCGGGTAGGCGCCGGGCGTGTCCACAAAGGTGAACACGGGCAGCTTGAATTTCTCGGCCGTCTTCATCAGGCGCAGGGCCTTGCGATAGCCCTCGGGCTTGCTCATGCCAAAGTTGCGCATGGCGCGCTCCTTCGTGTCGCGTCCCTTCTGATGGCCCAGCACCATGCAGGCGTGGCCGTTGAAGCGCGCGAGGCCGCCCACGATGGACAGGTCGTCCGCGTAGTGGCGGTCGCCGTGCAGCTCGACGAAGTCGGTGAAGATGTCGCGCACGTAGTCGAGCGTGTAGGGACGCTCAGGGTGGCGGGCGATCTTGGTGATCTGCCAGGGCGACAGTTCGCTGTAAATGTCTTTGGTGAGCTGCTGGCTCTTCTTGCTCAGCTGGTCGATCTCTTCCGAGATATCGACGGCACTCTCGGTCTGCACGTAGCGCAGTTCTTCAATTTTGGACTCCAGCTCGGCAATGGGCTGTTCGAAATCCAGAAAGGTCTTTTTCGCCAACGTTTTTCTCCTAGGGGGATCGCACCCGGCGGGGTTGCCACGAATGGCACGCACTGTAACCGGCGTGCCTGCAGTGGTGTCAATAGGTTACAGGCAGGGGGTCCAGAGACCGCCAAATATACCAAGTCGCGACGCTGCACCAGGGCTTCCAGGCCTCGGCCACCTCGCGGGCGTCACTGCGGCTCACGGGGTCGCCAGAGAAGTAATTCTGGCTGATGCCGCTGATCAACCCCACGTCATCGAGGGGCAAAACATTGGGCCGCATCAAATAGAAGATCAAAAACATTTCGGCCGTCCATCGGCCGATGCCACGGATGGCCACCAGCTCGGCAATGATGGCTTCATCGTCCATGGCGGCCCAGTCCTTGACGTGCAGCTTGCCGCCTTCAAAGTGCATGGCCAGGTCCACCAGGTAGTCCACCTTGCGGGCAGACAGGCCTGCGGCCCGCATGTCGTCGATCTTGAGCTTGAGCACGCTGGCGGGCTTCATGCCGCGCGGCAGCAGCGCCACAAAACGCTCCCATACGGCCTGTGCTGACGCCACGGACACCTGCTGTCCCACGATGGAACGCGCCAGTGTGATGAAGGGGTCGCCCTTGGTTTGCAGCGCGGCGTCGCCAAACTGGGGGATCAGGCGCTTCATCACCCGGTCTTTTTTCACCAGGTGCTTGCAGGCCTCCGCCCAGTAGTCGGGCGTGGCCAGAACCAGCGATGGCGCCACAGCGTCACCCGCTATCTTTTTAGAAGCTGCCACCGCTTATTCCACCTGCACTACTGGCATATTTGGCATCAAAACAATGCTCATTGGGCAGCTTCCCATGTGGTGCCGGCGGCGGAGTCCTTGAGCACGATGCCCTGSGCCAGSARGTSGTTGCGGATGCGGTCGGCCTCGGCRAAGTTYTTKGCCGCCTTGGCTGCGGCCCGGGCAGCAATCTGTGCCTGAATCTCAGACTCATCCACACCGGCGGCCCCGGACTGAAGAAAAGCCTTGGGGTCACCCTGCAAGATCCCCAGGCAGCCACCCAGCGCCTGGAGCAACCCCGCCAGCTCGACAGAGCGGGTCTTGTTGACCTCGCTGGCCAGATCAAACAGCACGGCCACGGCCTCGGGMGTKSCAAAGTCCTCGTCCATYGCGGCCTTGAAGCGKGCCGCGTAAGGGTTGGTCCAGTCGATGGAAGCCGCTTGTGCGGGAGTCACCAGGCTCAGCGCGGTGTACAGCCGCTTGAGCGCCTGGCGCGCGTCATCCAGGTGCGCATCGCTGTAGTTCAGCGCACTGCGGTAGTGGGCGCGGACGATGAAAAAGCGCACGGTTTCTGCGTCGTACGTCTTGAGCACGTCGCGGATGGTGAAGAAGTTGCCCAGGCTCTTGGACATCTTCTCGTTGTCCACACGCACAAAGCCGTTGTGCACCCAGAACTTGGCCAGCGGTTTGCCCGTGGCACCTTCACTCTGGGCGATTTCGTTCTCGTGGTGGGGGAACTGCAGGTCTGCGCCGCCGCCGTGGATGTCGAAGGTCTCGCCCAGCGTGGCGCAGCTCATGGCCGAGCATTCGATGTGCCAGCCGGGGCGGCCCGAGCCAAAGCTGCTGTCCCATTTGGCCTCGGGGGGTTCCTCGGGCTTGGAGGCTTTCCACAGCACGAAGTCGAGCGGGTCTTCCTTGCCGTCCAGCACTGCTACGCGCTCGCCGGCGCGCAGCTCGTCGAGCGACTTGCCCGAGAGCTTGCCGTAGCCATTGAACTTGCGCACGGAGTAGTTCACATCGCCGTTGCTCGCCCGGTAGGCAAGGCCCTTGCCTTCCAGCTGGCCGATGAGCGAGAGCATCTGGGGCACATATTCGGTAGCGCGGGGCTCGACCGACGGCGGCTCGATGCCCAGCAGGCCGATGTCCTGGTGCATGGCAGCAATCATCTCGTCAGTGAGCTGGCGGATGGTGATGCCACGCTCCAGCGCACGCTTGATGATCTTGTCGTCGATGTCGGTGATGTTACGCACGTAGGTCACGCGCAGGCCGCTGGCCTTGAGCCAGCGCTGCACGACGTCGAACGCCATCATCATCCGGGCGTGGCCSATATGGCACAGGTCATARAYSGTCATGCCGCACACRTACATGCGCACATGGCCAGGTTCGAGCGGGGAAAAGTCTTCCAATGCACGCGAMAGCGTGTTGTAGATGCGCARACTCATGGGATTTCAGTAACGGGAGACTTGATGGGGTGGGCGAGGCAAAGAAACTCACCCGGCAGCAGCGGAACTCGGCCCTTGACAAGGGGTGGCCCGGCAAGGGGCGTCCAGCAAAATCACCAGCGGCAACAGCGTACCGTCATGACAACCCCCTCAGCTACAATCCGCCGCAGTATAAGCCCCCGCCCGGGCTGGCTGCCGCCCAACTCCTTTGTACCCCCATGAAGCAAGTCCGACGCACACTCCCACGCCTACTGCGCCTTCTGGCACTGACCGCCCTGATGGGCACGGGCGTGGTCCACGCGGACGACTATGCCGACATCACCCAGTTGCTCAAGGCTGGCAAGGCGTCCGAGGCGCTGGCCAAGGCCGACCAGCGCCTGGCCGCCAACCCACGTGACCCGCAGCTGCGCTTCTTGCGCGGCGTGGCCCAGACCGACTCGGGCAAGCAGGCCGACGCCATCGCCACCTTCACCAAGCTCACCGAAGAGTACCCAGAGCTGCCCGAGCCCTACAACAACCTGGCTGTGCTGTACGCCAACCAGAACCAGCTGGACAAGGCCCGCACGGCGCTGGAAATGGCGATCCGCACCAACCCCAGCTACGCCACCGCACAGGAAAACCTGGGCGACATCTACGCCAAGCTGGCCAGCCAGGCCTACAACAAGGCGCTGCAACTGGATGCCAACAACGCCAACTCGGTCAAGCCCAAGCTGGCACTGATCCGCGAATTGTTCTCCAACGAACCCGGCAGCAAAACCGGTCGCCCTGCCGCCGCAGCGCCCGCGCCCGCGCCCGCCGTGGTGGTAACCCAGCGCCCTGCACCCGCTCCAGCGCCCGCCGCTGCGCCAGCAGCTGCAGCCCCGGCGCCAGCGCCTGCCGCCGCTCCAGCTCCAACTGTCAGCCCTGCTCCCGCTGCAACGGCTCCTGCACCGGCCCCAGCTCCTGCAGCTGCCGGCGATGCGTCCACCCAGGCCGTTACCTCCGCCGTACAGGCCTGGGCTGCGGCCTGGTCGTCCAAGGACATGAAGGGGTACCTGGGCGCGTACGACAAGTCGTTCGATCCACCTGGTCGCCAAGGCCGCGCTGCCTGGGAGAAGGAACGCGAGGCGCGCATCGTCGGCAAATCCAAGATCAGCGTGAAGCTTTCTGACATCACCGTGTCCGTGCAAGGTGACAAGGCCACGGCCCGATTTCGCCAGGCATACAGTGCCGACGCGCTCAACGTGAGCAGCCGCAAGACGTTGGACCTCGTCAATAACAACGGCCGCTGGACCATCGTTCGCGAATCCACAGGCGGTTGACGATGGCCCCCGATGCGGCGCCTGCGCCTTCCGCGCGGGCTTTTTTTTTGCCCTGACAGTCAGCTGATAGATGGTTTGCATGTTTGTGCCCCTGACCAACGCAGGCCGCAGGGTAGCATCCGCGGTGCTGTTGCTGCTGGGCCTCTCGTTGGCCACGCCAGCCCTGCCGCAGGGTGCCAAGGCCCGCCGGGCGGCTGCTGCGCATGCGGCATCCACCACACCCCCGGTGGCGCCCACACCTGCTGAGCTGCGCGACGGCCAAGCGGAGACGCGCCTCATGGCGGTCTACAAACTGGTGGCCGAAGGCCGGGGTCGCGAGGCGCTGGCCCAGGCCGAAAGCCTGGCGCGCGACTACCCCAATTTCCAGCTGGCACAACTGGCGGTCGGTGACCTGCTCATGTCGCGAACCCGGCCACTGCGGCATATGGGCGATGTGGCCCCTGAGCCGGACTCGGCCCGCAGCATCCAGGCCGCTGCGGCACTGGCCGAACTACGCACCGAATCACGCCAGCGTGTGGATGCACAACGCAGCCGCCCCCCGGTCAATGCCATCCCCGCACAGTTCCTGGAGCTGTCCCCTCGCTCGCGCCACGCGATTGCGGTAGACACCTCGCGCTCTCGCCTGTATCTCTTTGAAAACACCGCCCAGGGCCTGCGGCTGGTGGCCGACTACTATGCCTCCGTGGGCAAGCTCGGCATCGAAAAAGAGGTGGAGGGTGACCAGCGCACACCGCTGGGGGTGTACTTCATCACCAGCCGCCTGGACCCGGCCAAGCTCAAGGATTTCTACGGCGCGGGCGCCCTCCCCATCAACTATCCCAACCCCCTGGACCAGAGCCGGGGCAAGACGGGCAGCGGCATCTGGCTGCATGGCACGCCGCCCGACCAATTCTCGCGCGCGCCACTGGCGACCGACGGTTGCCTCGTGCTGGCCAACCCCGACCTCGAACGCATCCTGCGCACGGTGGAGCCCCGCTCCACCCCCGTGGTCATTGCACGCCAGTTGCAATGGGTGCAGCCCCACAGCGTGGCGGCCGACCGCAAATCGTTCGAAGCGGTGCTCAACGCCTGGCGCACCGCCAAGACCGAGGGCGACATGAAGCGCCTGCTGGGCTTTTATGCGCCCGACTTCCAGAGCTACCGCAAGAAGCCGCTGGAGGAATGGACCCAGGTGCTGCAGGCCGAGGCCCGCGCCCTCAAGGGCCGGGAACTCCAGCTCAAGGACAAGTCTTACCTGCGGTGGACAGACTCGGCCGACACCATGGTGGTAACGTTCGGCGAAGTCGCCGAAGGCGCCCGCACAGGCCCGGTCAAGCGCCAGTACTGGACGCGCCGCGGCCAACAATGGCAGATCTTTTTCGAAGGAGTGATTGGATGATTTCCAGAAGAAATTCGACGGTAGCGCTAGCAAGTATTGCCCTGGCTGCTATGTTTACAGTAGCACCCGTACAGGCGCAAGATGCCCCCAAGGTCARGCTGGCCACGTCGATGGGCGACATCGTCGTGCAGCTCGACGCCGCCAAGGCCCCCAAGACGGTTGAGAACTTCCTGGCTTACGTGAACAGCAAGCACTACGACGGCACSRTSTTCCACCGCGTGATCGAYGGCTTCATGATCCAGGGCGGCGGCTTCACGGCYGAYATGCAGCAAAARCCCACCAAGGCCCCCATCCCGCTCGAAGCCAAGAACGGCCTCAAGAACGACACCTACACCATCGCCATGGCGCGCACCGGCGATCCCAACTCGGCCACTTCGCAGTTCTTCATCAACGTGAAGGACAACGGCATGCTCAACGCCCCCAACCCTGACGGCCACGGCTACGCCGTGTTCGGCAAGGTGGTCGAAGGCACCGCCGTGGTGGACAAGATCAAGGCCGTGGCCACCGGCAACAAGGGCGGCCACCAGAACGTGCCCACCACCCCCATCACCATCAACTCCGCCACCGTGGTGAAGTGAAGCGCCCATTTTTTGAAAGAAGCAAAGCCATGAGCAACCCCCAAGTCGAACTGCACATCGCCGGCTACGGCGTCATCACCCTCGAACTCGACGCCGCCAAGGCACCCAAGTCGGTCGAGAACTTCCTGGCCTACGTGAACAAGGGCCACTACAACAACACCATCTTCCACCGCGTGATCCCCGGCTTCATGGTGCAAGGCGGCGGCTTTGAGCCCGGCATGACCCAGAAGGGCACCGACGCGCCCATCGAAAACGAAGCCAACAACGGCCTGAAGAACGCCAACTACACCGTGGCCATGGCCCGCACCAGCGACCCGCACTCGGCCACCGCCCAGTTCTTCATCAACGTGGCCGACAACGGCTTCCTGAACCACACCGCACCTTCGGCCCAGGGCTGGGGCTATGCCGTGTTCGGCAAGGTCGTGTCGGGCACCGACGTGGTGGACAAGATCAAGGCCGTGAAGACGGGCCGCAAGGGCTTCCATGACGACGTGCCGAAGGAAGACGTGATCATCGAGAAGGCCGTCGCCCTCTGAGCATGGCATCCCCCTGTGGCGCTGCGCGCCCCGCTGAGGCCACACCAATGTCGGCCGCCCATTGCAGGCCGCAGCGCAAGGGATGAACCACCCAGCCCCCCCCGTGACCACGACCGTGCCCTGGTTCGAGGAGCTTGTCGCTCCCTCGCCTTGGCGCACGGTCGATTTCATTTCAGACCTGCACCTGCAGGCCAGCGAGCCCGCCACGGTGGCCGCATTCCAGCAGTATCTGGAAGGCACCACCGCAGACGCCCTCTTTATCCTGGGCGACCTGTTCGAAGTGTGGGTGGGCGACGATGCGATGAGCGAGCCCAGCAGCTTCGAAGCCCGGGGCTGCGCCCTCCTTCGGGCCGCCGCGCAGCGCCTGCCGGTGTACTTCATGCATGGCAACCGCGACTTCCTGGCGGGCCCTGCCTTCCTGGCTGGGTGCGGCATCACCGGCCTGGCAGACCCCACAGTCCTGGTCTTTGGCGGCCAGCGGTATGTCCTGAGCCACGGCGACCTGCTGTGCCTGGACGATGTGGACTACCAGCGTTTTCGCCTGCAGGCCCGCAGCGCCGCCTGGCAGCAGCAATTTCTGACCCAGCCTTTGGCCACGCGCCGCGTGCAGGCGCGCGGCATCCGCCAGGAGAGCGAGGCGCGCAAGCAGTCGGGGGCCACGTACGCCGATGTGGACAGCCCCGCCGCCATCGCCTGGCTGCAGGCCGCAGGCGCCCACACCCTCATCCACGGCCACACCCACCGGCCAGCCGACCATGTGCTGGCTCCGGGTCTGCAACGCGTGGTGCTGAGCGACTGGGATGCCGCAGCATTGCCCCCCCGGCTGGAAACACTGCGTTTGTCCAGCGCGGGCTTGGAACGGCTGCCCCTGGTCCCCAAGTAACAGCGGTCATGAACTGAGCGGGCCCACCTCCCGCAGCCCGATCGCCATGCCCCCCTTGCTCAACCGCCTCTGGCGCCGCGTGCGCGCCACCGTGGCCCCGGTACCGGACATCTCTGCCACGTTGTGGCTGCAGACCATCCAGCGCTACCCGTTCCTGGCCGCGCTGTCGCTGCACGACCAGGCCAAACTGCGTGTGCTGAGCGCGCTCTTTTTGCATCACAAGGAATTCCACGGTGCCCACGGCCTCGTGGTGACCGACACCATGGCCATCGACATTGCCGCGCAGGCCTGCTTGCCCCTGCTGCACTGGGGCGACCCCGCCAAGGCACTCGACTGGTACGACGATTTTGTGGGCATCGTGCTGCACCCTGGCGAGGCCGTGGCCCGCCGCCAGACGATGGACGAAGCGGGCGTGGTGCAYGAGCACACCCAGGTGCTGCTGGGCGAGGCCATGGAGCGCGGCCCCATCATGCTCAGCTGGCAGCATGTGAACAACGCTGCCGAGAACACAGCGCGCGGTCACAACGTGGTGGTGCACGAGTTCGTCCACAAGCTCGACATGAAAAACGGCCAACCCAACGGCTGCCCGCCCCTGCCCGCAGGCTTCATAGGCACACGCACCGGCCGTGCGGCGTATGAGGCATGGTGGGCAGCCTGGGAGCCCGCCTACGAACAGTTTCGCGAACGCGTGATCATGGCCGAGCGCTTTGGCGCCGAACGGCCCTGGCTGGACGCGTACGGGGCGACCTCGCAGTCCGAATTCTTTGCCGTGGCCTGCGAGGCGTATTTTGTAAACCGCGAACGGTTTGCTCTGGAGTTTCCGGGGTTGATGCCGGTGCTGGATGCATTCTTCCAGCGCCCTGCGGGCTGAGGTTGGCCGCATGCGTAGGGGCCCACGCCCCTCATAGACTGGCTGGAAGCCCTGCGCTTGCCGCCGCCGGTACACGCAAGCGCAGTCACTCAGACTGCGGCAGTGCTCCAGGGCCCCGCCTCAAGCGCCCAGCGCGTTTTCCACCGCCTGCTTGGCTTCTTCCAGACTGCTGAAAAACTGGGTGGGTTGCGGCATGGCCTTGGGCAAATGGGCGGGCGGCGGCCACAGGCGGTCGTCTGCCCAGGCGGCGGTCCATCCGCCAATGTCTTTGCGCTTGATGGAGCAAAGTGCTTGCCCGTCCACGTTGGCTATCCAGGTGGTCGGCGGGTTATGGTCCCAGATGACATGTGCCATGGCGCCCTCTCACGGTTGCTAAACCATTGTAGGAAGCCTGCGCGAAATTGGGCAATGGCGTTCACCCCACCCCCGCTGTCATCAGGCGACAGAGCGGAGGCACGGTAAAACGACGGCAGGCGCCTGCGCTCGCCCCCCGCACCCATCAGCCAGCGGCCAGCGCTCGCCGCGCTGCCTGGGCCACGCTGGCTGCATCCACCCCAAAGAATTGCCGGAGCGCTGCCCGCGTGTCGCTGCGTCCAAACCCATCCGTGCCCAGGGTCACATACTTGCGGCCCTCGGGGATGAAGGCGCGCACCGTCTCGGGCACGGCGCGCACATAGTCGCTGGCGGCGATCACTGGTCCGCGGGTCGTGGCCAGTTGCTGCGTCAGCCATGCGGGTGCAGGCTGGGCATCGCCCGCCAGCCAGCGCTGCTCGCAGGCCACGCCGTCGCGGGCCAGTTCGCTCCAGCTGGTGACGCTGAGCACGGTCACATCCACGCCCTCACTCGCAAGTTGTTCTGCGGCCTTGACCACCTCGGTCAGGATGGCGCCAGAGCCCATCAGGGTGACGCTTTTGGACGAAATCGCGCTGTCGCGCTGGTGCATATTGCCTGGATAGCTCCTGAAAACATAGCATCCACGCAGCACACCTTCTGCCGCACCGGCGGGCAGGTCGGGCTGGGCGTAGTTCTCGTTCATCAGCGTGACGTAGTAGAAGACGTCGCACTGCTCGGTCACCATCTCGCGCATGCCGGCGTCGATGATGACGGCCATTTCTCCCGCGTAGGCTGGATCGTAGGCCTTGCAGTTGGGAATGGTSGCGGCCACSAGGTGGCTGSTGCCGTCCTGGTGCTGCAGGCCYTCGCCGCCSAGYGTGGTGCGGCCCGAGGTCGCGCCCAAGAGGAAGCCSCGCGCACGCTGGTCCGCCGCCGCCCAGATGGCGTCGCCCACGCGCTGGAAGCCGAACATCGAGTAGTAGATGTAGAACGGCAGCATGGCSAGGCCRTGCACGCTGTAGCTCGTTGCAGCGGCCGTCCAGCTGGCGATGGCGCCGGCCTCGCTGATGCCCTCTTCCAGGATCTGGCCGTCCAGCGCCTCGCGGTAGCTCAGYACCGAGCCGATGTCCTCGGGYGCRTAGCGCTGGCCCACGCTSSTGTAGATGCCKACCTGCTTGAACAGGTTGGCCATGCCGAAGGTGCGCGCCTCGTCGGCCACGATSGGCACGATGCGCGGGCCCAGCGTGGCGTCCTTGAGCAACGTGCCCAGCATGCGCACGAAGGCCATGGTGGTGCTCATCTCCTTGCCATCGGCCTGCAGCGCAAACTGCGCGTAGCTGTCGATGGATGGGACGTGCAGCGCGCCGCACGCCGTCTCGCGSCGCGGCAKGKMGCCGCCSAGYGCKTCGCGGTGGCTGCGCAGGTASYGCATYTCGGMGCTGTCTTCGGCGGGCTTGAAGAAGGCCAGGCTGGTGGCCTGCTCGTCGCTGAGCGGCAGGTTGAAGCGATTGCGAAACTCGATGAGGTCGGTCTCGTCCAGCTTCTTCTGGCTGTGCGTGGTCATCTTGCCCTGGCCGGCAGTGCCCATGCCGTAGCCCTTCTTGGTGTGGGCCAGGATCACGGTGGGCTGCCCCTTGTGCGCAGCGGCGGCGGCGTAGGCGGCGTGGATCTTCACCAGGTCGTGCCCGCCGCGCTTCAAGCGGTCGATCTGCTCGTCCGTCATGCCCTGCGCCAGGGCCGCCAGCTCAGGGTTCTGACCGAAGAAGTTGTCGCGGTTGAAGCGACCGTCCTTGGCCGCGAAGGTTTGCATCTGGCCGTCCACCGTGCCTTCGAGCGTGCGCACCAGCGCACCGGTCAGGTCGCGGGCGAACAGGCCGTCCCAATCGCTGCCCCAGACCAGCTTGACCACGTTCCAGCCCGCCCCGGCAAACAAGCGCTCCAGCTCGTCGATGATGCGGCCGTTGCCACGCACGGGGCCGTCCAGGCGCTGCAGGTTGCAGTTGACCACCCAGACCAGGTTGTCGAGGCCCTCGCGCGCGGCCAGGGTCAGCGCGCTCATGCTCTCGGGCTCGTCCATCTCGCCATCGCCGAACACGCCCCACACCTTGCGCCCCGCACAGTTCAGCAGGTTGCGGTGCGTGAGGTAGCGCATGAAGCGCGCGTGGTAGATGCTGCTGATAGGGCCGATGCCCATCGASCCGGTSGGGAACTGCCAGAAGTCCGGCATCAGCCACGGATGTGGGTAGCTCGACAGGCCCTGCGCGCCTGCACCCGGCGCCGTCAGTTCCTGGCGGTAGTGCATCAGGTCCTGCTCGGACAGGCGCCCTTCCAGGAAGGCGCGGGCATACACGCCGGGCGCACTGTGCGGCTGGAAGAACACCAGRTCGCCKCGGTGCTGCCCTTCGCCCAGGCCTTCACGGGCACGAAAGAAATGGTTGAACCCGCTTTCGAAAAGATCCGCAGCACTGGCGTAGCTGGCAATGTGCCCACCCAGCTCGCCATACGCCTGGTTCGCGCGCACCACCATGGCCAGCGCGTTCCAGCGCACGATGGAAGCCACACGCTCCTCGATGGCCAGGTCACCCGGGAACACGGGCTGGTCCTGCACCGCCACGGTGTTCACATACGGCGTGTTCAGGTCGGGCTGCCAGCCAATGCGCTGCGCGCGCGCCACCCGCACCAGCTCCTGCAGCATGTGCCGCGCTCGCTCGGGGCCTTCGGTGGCGACGAGTGCCAGGAAGGCATCACGCCACTCGGCGGTTTCTTCGGGGTCGGCGTCCAGGGGGGCGCCGGTGGCTTGTTGCAGCAGGGCGTGGGGTGTGAGGGCGTTCATGGATGCCACTGTAGCGAGGCTGACTCCAAATGAGTTGCCGTTTTGCCTTTCGCGACGCGTGCCCATAGCACTTTATGCCGCCAAAGCCATAAACTGCGGCATATGAAACTGGATACCCTCGATTTGCGCATTCTGGCCGAGCTGCAGGCCGATGGATCTTTGTCCAACGTGGARCTGGCRCGGCGCGTGCACCTGTCGCCCTCGCCSTGCCTGGCGCGGGTAAAGGCACTGGAGGCGGCAGGCGTCATTAGTCGCTATGTGGCACTGGCCAATGCGGCGGCGCTGGGGCTGGGCCTGAATGTGTTCATCAGCATCAGCCTCAAGGCGCAAAGCAAGGAAGCCCTGGCCGACTTTGAACGCCGCATTGCCGAGCACGATGAGGTGATGGAGTGCTACCTGATGAGCGGCGACAGCGACTACCTGATCCGCGTGGCGCTTGCCGACATTGGGGCGCTGGAGCGTTTCATTCTGGAGCAGCTATCGCCCATTCCGGGCGTGGAGAAGATCCGSTCGAGCTTTGCGCTCAAGCAGGTGCGCTACAAGACCGCCCTGCCTTTGCCCAGCGCCTGAGCATGCACGGCAGCGCAGCGAACGCTATTTGCGCGCCACGCCGCTCGTGGCCACGCGCTTGCGCAGCTCGCGGATCAGCGCCTTGGCACGCGCCTCGTTGGCGGGGCCCATGCGCAGCAGGATCTTCTGACCGCTGGGCAGCGCCTCCAGCGCGGGGTCCACAAACTCGTAGCGCACCCAGGGCCGCAGGTTGGGCACTTCGGTGTTCACGGGCGTGAGCTTGACCTGCAACGGGCCCGCAGGCTCGGGCGCTTGCAGCAGCTGGTCCAGCACCGCCACCAGGCGGTCGTTGAAGTAGCGCCGGGGGTAGCCCAGTTCTTCATACGCCTGCTGAAACAGCGGGTACAGCCGCGCGTACAGCGCCACGGCGGGCTCCATCGGTACCGCTTCAGCAAACGCCAAGAAGGCGCTGTAGCGCGCGGCATTGGCCGCCGCGATGGTGGTGGGCGCGTTGCCAGTGCCATCCACCACAAACCGCTGCGCCGTGGGCTGCACCGGCCACATGCGCGATGGCGCGTGGGCACGGCCCAGGTTGTCCACCGTSGCCACCACACGACGCACAAAACCGTCGGTCTGCAGAAACATCGCCAGCTTGTCGCGGCCCAGCAGCTCGGCCAACAGCTCTGCAACCCGAGGGTCAGACTCGGCCAGCGCAGGCAAGGCAGCGTCGGGCGGTGCCAGCGCATCCACCGGGTTCTGCGGCCCCGACGCCTCGGGAGCGGGCGTGGGCGCTGCCGGTGCTGGTGGAGCGGCCACCACAGGGGGTGGCGCCAATGCGATCTCTACCGGCCGCAGCCAGAACCACCATGCCGCGCCAGCCGCCACGGCGCACACCAGCGCGGCCAGCAAGACCCAGAGTGCGGGGGAGGTGCGCTCTGGCGCGGGGCGGAATTCTGCGGTGTCTTGATCGGGCATGGGCTCTCCTTCAACACAGGAACAACCCTTGTCCGAGCCTCTACAGCGTTAGGCGTTCCCTGCCAGTCCCCCCAAAGGCGACTTGCCCGATTGGATCGCCACACGCCCAGGCCCTGGTAACGCGATGTAGCCAGCATCGGGCTGGCCCGCCCACAAAATCTGCCTAGAACGCCGTGGGCGTGGTGGACAGCGACTCCAGCCAGGCCACCGTGGCTGCCAGCTCGGAGGGACGAATCTCGTGTGCGCTGGGGAACTCGCGGTACGTCACCGTCACCGGCAGTGGCGCCATGTGGTGGGCGATGGCCTGGGCGTTGGCCAGCGGGATCACGTTGTCGTGGGTACCGTGGCTCAGCCACAGTTGCTTGCCGCGCAGCGCATCGGCAGGTGCGGTGAGCGGCACCACCTGCGGCAGCAGGCGGCTGTGCCACACCAGGCCTGCATGCATCAACGCGGGCCGGGTGAGCAACAGCGACAGCGCCATGATGCCGCCCTGGCTGAAGCCGCCCACCACCACCCGCTCGGGCGGAATGCCCAGCTGCGCGGCGGCAGACTCGACCGCCTGGGCCACCAGGGCGCGGCTTTGCGCCTCCTGCTCTTCGTTGATGGTGCGCTCGCCGCTGGGCTCGATGGAGAAATCAAACCACGCGTGTGAGCCCGGCCCCATGCGAAACGGCGCACGCAGGCTCAGCACATGAAACCGGTCCGGGATCTGCGGGGCCAGGCTGAACAGGTCCTGCTCGTTGCTGCCCACGCCATGCATCAGCACCAGCAGCCAGGGCCGGGGTGCGGTGGCGGCAGCGGGACGCTGCAAAAATGTGAGCGGCAAGGTAAGCATATATGTGCGCCTCGAATGGTTTAGGGCCAAAAACGGGTGGAATGCAAGGAGTTCCGTGTCAGTGCGCCGGCTCCAGGGCAAAAGCGTCCATCGACAGCATGCTGTACATCACCTCGCGGCTCAAGTAGTTTGCGTGCAGGTCGTCGCCTGCTGCACCCAGTGCAAAGAAGATCGGCAAAAAGTGGTCTTCGGTCGGATGCGCCCGGTGGGCGTGAGGCGCCTGGCTGCGGTAGTTGAGCAGTGCTGCCATGTCCCCACGGGCCAGGGCGTCCTCGATCCAGCGGCTGAACTCCAGCACATAGGGCGCGGGCGCGCGCTCGCCGCCAAAAAACTCGGCCAGGTTGTGCGTCATGCTGCCCGACCCCACCACCAGCACGCCCTGGCTGCGCAGGCTGCGCAAGGCGGCTCCCAGTGCATACACCTCGGCCGGGCCTGCGCCCACGGGCAGCGCCACCTGCACCACAGGCACGTCGGCCTGCGGGAACAAGTGCATCAGCGGCACCCAGGCGCCGTGGTCAAAGGGACGCGCGGCATCGCCCTGGGCCGCCACACCTGCGGCCTGCAACAGACCCAGGACTTCTTGCGCCAAAGCGGGCGAGCCTGGAGCGGGGTACTGCAGCTGGTACAGCGCGGGAGGGAATCCGCCAAAGTCGTGCCAGGTGGCAGGCTGCGGCCCGGTCATCACCTGCGCCGAGCGCGCCATCCAGTGTGGCGACATGACCACCACGCCACGCAGGCCGGGGTACTGCGACTTCAGGCTCTCGCCCCATTGCGTGAGCGCCGGGCCGGTGGTGCCCGCATCCAGCGCAAACAAGGGCGCGCCATGCGACACAAACAGCGCGGGGACTGCGGCAGAAACAGGAACGGGGGCTTGGGCAGAGGCAGACATGACAACTCCAACAAGGAACACCATGAATGTAGGACTGATAGCCCGTGATACCAAGCCCTGCAAGGCAGACAGATTGTTCTACGGATGATGCCAATCAAACATTGGCAGCCCCTTGGCGCACAGCAAGCAACGCCCTCCAGCCCCTATGCAGGCCAGCTCTGGCCCGCAGGTCAGGAGCCGTCGCGCACCCTGCCCCGCAGCGCCTTGGTCTCGCCCCGCTGCGTTTTGCTTTGCAAGCGCCGCTGTTTCGACCCATAGGTGGGCTTGGTGGCCCGGCGCACGCGGGGCGGCACGGCCACGCTGTTGACCAGCGCATTGAGCCGCTCTAGGGCATCGGCACGGTTTTGCTCCTGGCTGCGGTACTGCTGGGCCTTGATGACCACCACACCGTCTTGCGTGATGCGGGTGTCGCGCAGGGCCAGCAAGCGCTCCTTCACACCCTCGTGCAGCGACGACGCCACCACGTCAAACCGCAGGTGGACCGCGCTCGATACCTTGTTGACGTTTTGCCCGCCCGCGCCCTGCGCGCGCATGGCGGTGATTTCAACCTCGTCCTCAGAAACTTGCAGGGGCAGCGGGGCCATGGCCGTGAAATCCCCCGCGCCCAGCCATCAGGCCGCTGGCTGCTGGGCCAGCAACTGCGCCAGCCCGTCAATCGCCAGGCCATAGCCCAGCACTCCAAAGCCACACATCACCGCCTTGGCGGCGGCGGCCATGTACGAATGGTGGCGGTAGGCCTCGCGCGCATGCACGTTGCTGATGTGCAGCTCGATCAGGGTGATGCCCGTGCCCTTGATGGCGTCGTGTAGCGCAATGCTGGTGTGGGTGTAGGCCCCAGCGTTCATGACCACACCCGCCAGCTCGCCCGCTGCGTGCAGGCGGCCCGCCTCGTGAATCCAGTCCACCAGCGCGCCTTCGTGGTTGCTTTGGTGAAAACGCAGCGCAAAACCGTGGCGGTTGCAGGCGTYGGTGCAGAGCTTTTCCACATCGGCCAGGGTGGCCGCGCCGTAAACGGCAGGCTCGCGCGTGCCCAGCAGGTTCAGATTGGGGCCATTGAGGACAAAAACGGTTTTTTTATTGGCAGTCACAGACAAAGTCTCCGGGGCAATGCGCCTGCCACGCTGGCAGGCCAGAGTGCGGGATTATGCGGCGCCCCGCGCAGGGGCCGCCCCAATAAAAAAGCGGCCCCGAAGGACCGCTGTAAAAGGCAGCCTGTGCAACGCTGCCTGTGAGCGACTCGCGCCCAAGAGGTTGGTGACAAACCAGCCGCTGGGGGCTGATCAACGGTCCCAGTGGCGACCGTGGCCGTGCCCGTGGTGGCGATGGCCGTAGCCATAACCGCCGTAATACACCGCTGGGGGTGGCGTGTAGTACACCGGGGGAGCGTTGTAGTACACAGGGCGTGGAGGGGGAGCGTAGTACACCGGTGGGGGCGGTGCCACATACACCGGGGCGGGGGCGTAGTAGCCATTGCTGGCCCCCACCACCACGCCGGGCACGCCAATGCCCACGGACCAATTGACATCGCGGGCCTGGGCGGAGCCAGCACCGGCCAACAGGGCCAGCGCTACACCCGCCACAGCGGCCGCAGTAGAGACAGAACGGATTTTCGTCATGGAAATCTCCTAGTGAATGAGGGCGGCCAGCCAAAAGGACACGCCTCACCGGTACACAACGCACCAAGTGCTTAAAAGGATGGCACAAAATCGTCTTTACGTTGTGTCTGAACGTACACGCGCTGGTTTTAATGCGTAAACCGTCACGAAACCGCCGCCTAAAATGGCTGGATGAGCACCCCCTCCCCCGCCAATACCGCCGCCACTGCCACTTCTGCGGCCCCTGAAACCGTCAAGCCCAGCAATTTTTTGCGCCAGATCATCGAACACGACCTGGACAAAGGCACCTACGCCACCCGCCGCTGGGCTGGCACCCCCGGCGACGCCGCCCACCACACGGCCGGCCAGCCCGACCCCGCCAAGATCCGCACCCGCTTCCCGCCCGAACCCAACGGCTACCTGCACGTGGGCCACGCCAAGAGCATCTGCATCAACTTTGGCCTGGCGCGCGACTACGGCGGCGTGTGCCACCTGCGCTTTGACGACACCAACCCCGAAAAAGAAGACACCGAATACGTCAACAGCATCATCGACGCCGTGAAATGGCTCGGTTTTGACTGGACACAGATCGGCCAGGCCCCTGGCAGCGCCGCCCCCTACCAGGCCAGCGACTACTTCGGCTTCATGTACCGGGCAGCCGAATACCTGATCGAAGCCGGCCACGCCTACGTGGACGAACAGACCGCCGAACAAATGCGCGTGAACCGGGGCGACTTCAGCAAGCCCGGCGTGGACAGCCCTTTCCGCAGCCGCACGCCGGCAGAGAACCTGCGCATCTTCCGCGAGATGAAGGACGGCCAACACGAAGACGGATCGATGGTGCTGCGCGCCAAGATCGACATGGCCAGCCCCAACATCAACATGCGCGACCCGGCCATCTACCGCATCCGCCGCGCCACCCACCACAACACGGGCGACACCTGGTGCATCTACCCCATGTACACCTACGCGCACCCCATCGAGGACGCGCTGGAACAAATCACACACAGCCTGTGCACGCTGGAGTTTGAAGACCAGCGCCCCTTCTACGACTGGCTGCTGGAGCGCTTGACCGAAGGCGGCCTGCTGGCCAGCCCGCCCCCCCGCCAGTACGAATTTGCGCGCCTGAACCTCACCTACGTCATCACCAGCAAGCGCAAGCTCGCCCAGCTGGTGTACGACCACAAGGTCAGCGGCTGGGACGACCCCCGCATGCCCACCATCGTGGGCCTGCGCCGCCGTGGCTACACCCCCGCCGCCATCCAGACCTTTGCCGAGCGCATCGGCGTGACCAAGTCTGACAGCTGGATCGACTACAGCACGCTGGAAGGATGCCTGCGCGAAGACCTGGAGCTGAAGGCTCACCGTGGCATGGCCGTGCTCAACCCCGTCAAGCTGGTGCTCACCAACTGGGACGACGTGATGGGCGCAGGCCACCTGGAGCCCTGCAGCCTGCCCGCACTGCCCCACCCGCCCGAAGGCGTGGAGAGCCCCGTGCGCCACTTCACCATCGGCAAGGAAGTCTGGATCGAGCGCGAAGACTTTGAAGAAGTGCCCCCCAAGGGCTACAAGCGCCTCTTCCCCGGCAACAAGGTGCGCCTGAAGGGCGGCTACGTCATTGAATGCACCGGCTGCACCAAGGACGCTGATGGCAAAATCACCGAAGTGCTGGCCACTGTGGTGCCCGACACCAAAAGCGGCACCCCCGGCGCCGACAGCGTCAAGGTCAAGGCCGCCATCACCTGGGTGGGCGTGGCCGACGGCGTGAACGCCGAAGTGCGCATGTACGACCGCCTGTTCCTGGACGCACAGCCCGACGCGGGCGGCAAGGACTTCATCGAAAGCCTGAACCCGAACAGCCTGAAGGTGGTGACCGCCATCGTGGAGCCATCATTGGCCAACGCCAAACCTGACGACAAGTTCCAGTTTGAGCGGCACGGGTATTTTGTGGCGGACCGTATTGACCACAAGGCGGAAAAGCCGGTGTTTAACTTAGCGGTGGGGTTGAAGGATAGTTGGGGCAAGTAAATATGCCCGCCCGCGCCACAAAGCCATAACCTAAGCCCAAGCAACCCACGGTGGTGGTGATTGCCGGACCGAATGGCGCGGGTAAATCCACGGCAGCACCCGATCTGCTCAAAGTCGCCCTGGGCATTCTGGAGTTCGTCAACGCCGACCAGATTACCGCAGGCCTCTCGGCCTACTCCCCCGAAACCGTGGCGTTTGAGGCGGGGCGCATCATGCAGCAGCGCCTGCGCACGCTGGCTGACGCCAAAGTCAGCTTTGCATTTGAATCCACGCTCTCCAGCTGCACCTTTGCGCTGTTTCTGGCCCGCTGCAAAGCACAGGGTTTCCAAGTGCACATCTATTACGTGGCCTTGCCCAGCGCAGAGCTGGCCACACAGGGCGTTGCGCTGCGCGTCAAACTGGGTGGGCACAACATCCCGCCGGACGATATTGCCCGCCGCTTTCAACGCAGCCTGCACAACCTGTTTGCCCTGTATTTACCCTTAGCAGACCGCTGGCGCGTTCTGAATCACGCCATTGGCGCGCTAACATCCATCGCACGCGGCACTGCGCACCGCACCTATGTAGAGGACCCGGACAAATGGCAGACTCTTCAACAACTCGGGCAGTAGACTGCACCGCCCCCAGCAAGCCCGCAGCATCCATGCAGGACCGGGTGGAAAGCGCTCTCAAACAGGCCTCCAAGCAGGCGAATAAGCAACTGATCGCCAACGGGCTGAAGCTGCCGACACAGAGCTGGGCGGGCACCGCCGTTAAAAACCCCGCGGCATAAACGCCGAAGTGCGCATGTACGACCGCCTGCTCTTGGACGCCCACCCCGACCGTGCGACAAGGACTTCATTGAAGCCTGAACCTGAATAGTCTAAAGGTGGTGACTGCCGTCGTGGAGTCGCCATTGGCCGATGTAAAGCTGGATGACAGTTTCAGTTTGAGCGGCATAGGTATTTTGTGGCGGATCGCGCGGACTACAAGGCGAAAAGACTGGTTTTTAGCTTGGCGGTAGTGCCGAGGGATTCTACAGACAAAATTAATAATCCATGTGAATATTGACTGTAAATTTTGGCACTCAAATTATCCAAAACATATCCACAAAAAAACAAAGCAATGTCACAGCAGCAAAATCCAAAATTCGGCAATCCAACTCAGACATATTTGGATCTAATTGATGAATGGCAATCTGGAGCAAGACCAATAGTAATTTGGGCAGGTGCAGGACTGAGTGCCCCTGCGGGGCTCCCCAACTGGCCAACATTGCAAAAAAAATATTGAGTGAAGCCAACACTTACATTAATGGCCTCTCCCAAGATCAGCAAAAAGAAAAAAGAAGTCAATACAAATCGATCGAATCAATAGACAACCCGTGGATCATTTTCGACAAGCTGGAGTCAATTCTTGGACCCAACGGGTTTGAAGCCGCGATCAAACGCAACCTAAGCTTGGCACTGAAGTGCCAARTTCCGAACGTCTACACCGAACTATGGAAACTCGGCATTAGTGGCTTTTTGACGCTGAATATTGATCGACTGGCATCACGCGGCTTCCACGAAGCAAACATTGGAGAAAATCTAGTAGAACGAAGTGGGTTTGATGTTCGAGCACTGATTGGAAATATTACAACGGTAGGAAGCGGGCGATTTATCGCAAACCTTCATGGAGTTTTCGAGGATCCTCAAACTTGGGTATTCACCGAAACTAGACGAAAAGCACTTTTTTCGGATCAACGATATACAGAATTCGTTAGAGACACGTTGAAATACTGCACTGTTGTTATGCTCGGCGTCTCGGCACATGACATTGCAATAAGAGAGCATCTAGCAAAGCTAAAGTCTGACGGCCTTGGGAATCATTCATATTGGATAAGTAGTGAAATTGGCAATGAGGCGCTAAAACTCGCAGAAGAAAGTGGCATCCGGTTCATTCACTATAAAAACACAGACGGTCGGCATGGCGAACTCAGCAACTTTCTTCAGGATGTAAAAACTCTAGCAAAAGCACCGCCCAAAGCACCTCCTGTTGTGAGCACAAAGGCAGGCTCAGCGGAAACGATTAATTTACCCCCGCTGAATGAATTGTTAACACTCACCCCCAATGAGCAACGCCAAACACTGAACTCCTTCGCCAGTCAAATATTAATCGGCGACAACGAGAGAAGCTATGCAGAATTTGAAGATTTCTGCAAAACCTACAATCGAGCGATTCATGCCGCCGGCCTATTTGAATTGGAGGATGGCTCTGACAAGGTCCTTGACTTTACGCTCTGCAACCTTGAGGACTCCGAGGGTGGATTTGGAACCATTTGGAGGGCGGTTGACAAAGATGGAAATCAAGTTGCTGTAAAGGTATTCAAGCACGACATCCGAAAAAATCAAAACTTACTCCAAGCATTTCGACGAGGGGTTCGATCCTTACGAATTTTAGACAAGCATGCACTACCGCATATTGTCAAGTTCATAACTGCATGCGAAATTCCTCCCGTACTCGTTATGGAGTGGATTGAGGGAGTCAACCTTCATACCGCCGTCACCCAAGGAAAATTCAGGAGTTGGGAAACTAGAATTCGTGTCGCCTGCGATCTTGCCAAAGCCATTTACAGCGCCCACAGCGTCCCTGAACGCGTGTTGCACAGGGACATAAAACCTCAAAACATAATGTTTAAAGATTTCTATCCAGAAGGTGAGAATTCTGAATTGGTTGTTCTAGATTTCGATCTCTCCTGGCATGTGGGAGCTTTAGAAAAATCCGTCCTCGCAAAAGGATCCAATCCCTATCTCGCACCCGAACAATTGATCTCTATATCAGAGATGACCAGTCGCAGCGCAGCGGTTGATGCTTTTGGCTTAGGGATGACATTATATTTTTTATGCTCCGGCCAAGTACCAACTCCTTTTATGCACCAGACTAAAGACTGGGAAAACCGCCTCAAATCGATTGCAAGCCAACAGTGCAAGATTTGGCATTCAACACCAAAAAAAATTGCCCGCCTTATTGCTCTTTGCACAAAACACGATCAAAACCAAAGACCGAGTTTTAGTCAAATTACTGCAGACCTAGAAAAAATCAATCACATACTAAACGGCATCTATGACAAAATAGATATTGGACTATTTTGTGAAGAACTAGCATCCAGAACCGAAGCACTTAGCGGATATGAGATTTCTGCCGAT